>JAYVMM010000518.1:0-4587 GCA_043758975.1 Planctomycetota bacterium
GCCACGATGTTGGCCGAATTCGCGTTGGAGGCCGAATAGAGGTAGAGGTCGAGGTCGGTGGCCGCACCGGCGCCCAGGCCATAGCTGTGGTAGGTCTGGTTCCATTGCAGGGCCACGCTCATCACCGTCCCCGGTGTGAGCACCAGGGGCAGGAAGCCGTTGGTGGAGGTGGCGACGCCCCAGTTGTGGAAGGAGTTGCCGTCGGGGAAGCCGTTGGTGTGCGGGTCGGGGGTGCCGGAGACGGGCACGAAGGTGGCGAGCACGCCGGAGTTGCCGGAATTGCCGGCGGCGGCGCAGTAGATGCCACCCGCGGCGACGAAGGCGGCGGCGGCCTGGGCCACCGGGCCATCCTGGAACATCGGCTCGTCGGGGAAGCTGATGTCGTCGCAGATCAGGGTGCAGCCGTAGGCCTGGAGCTGCTGGATGCTGATGGCGTAATCGGGCTGCTCGAGGCCGGCGGAGGAGAAGGCGTAGCTCGCACCCGGAGCGATGTGGTAGGCGACCTCGAGCAGCGCCTCGCCCTCGTCGGTGTCCTTGTCGTTGATGGTGCCGAAGTTCCCGAGATCGAGATTGAATACCGCCAGCGCGGGGGGCAGGTCGCCGGAATTCTGCGGGGTGGTGCCGGAGAGGGTCCCGGGATTGCTGCCGGTCACCACCCCGGCGGGGGCGGAGGCGGTCGCGCCCATGGCAAGGGTATGGTTGACCGAGTCGGAGATCACGCCGATGATCTGGCCGGCGCCGTTGACGCCGTAGGTCGAGCTCAGGGTGTCGGTGTGAAGCACCGCGCTGGCCTGGCTGGTGTAGGAGCCGACCTGGCCGTGATGCCGCGGGCGCAGCAGGGCGGCGATGCGCGCCACCTCCTGCAGGCGCGCCAGGGCATCGAGCTGGGGCATGGTCGCGTCGACGATCACGCTATTCCAGCGCGCGGAGCTGCTGACCACCACCGCCCCGGTGCCAGCGATGTCGGCCAGGGTCGCCGGCGTGACCGGCACGTCCAGGCGCATGCGCACGCGGTCGCTGTGGCTGGCGGAGGCCATCACCCGGCGCAGCCGCAGGTCGAGGCCCGCTGCCCCGGGGGCGAGGTCGAGGTAGGGGCGGACGAGCGAGGATATCTTGCCGCGTGGATCGCTGGGATCGAGGATCTTGGGCGCCGGCGGCTGGTCGACCGCCTGCACCCCCGCGCCCAGCGCCAGGAGCGCGAGCCAGCCGCGGGCGGTGCCGGCACGATGGGCCTGAACAAATCGACGGCGGTCGGCTGGAAACATGGGTGGGCCCCGAGGCGGGATAAGGTGGTGCGGGCGTCGAGTTTAGCCTGCGCGGCGCCGGAGGCTAGCTGCGCACCGTCCAGTCCCAGCGCGCGTGAAGTCCCTAGCGACCTATTCCCCCTGCCTCCTGGACGGCACGCGGCAGCACCGACGCATAGTACGGGATGCGGAGCACGCCACCGCCTTGGAGGTCGACATCGATGGTTCCTGAGGCATTGCCCACCGACCCGCTGCTGGTGAACTCGGACTGGAGAACCTGGCGTCCTCCCTCCTCGCCGAGCGTGCAGTGCAGGCGCGACGGATCGCTGGCGGTCGCCTGCACCGCACGCACCCGTCCCTCCAGCGCCACCTCCTTGCGCAGCTGCGTCCCGCCCGGCAACGGCCCGAAGAGGATCCCGCCGGGATGCGCCACGAGCGGCCCCACGATGGTCACGCGGAAGGGATGCCGGGGATGGTAGGGGAGTGCCCGCGCACCATCGATGCAGGACAGCTCGATCTCCCCGGACAGCACTCCGCACACTCCCTGACCCGCGCAGTGGAATGTGACGTCCCAGTGGTCCGGGGTCGTCATGGCGAATGAAGCCTGGGCAATGCCGCCGCTCCCCGTCGCGGTCGCCGACACCGCATCGATGTGCTGCGGATGCCTCCCATGGAGGAGCTGGATGCGGAGGTCCAACGGCAGCTCCGCCACGGCATGCGTGCCGAGATCGATGGTTGGGCCCGGTGGCCATTCGACATAGTATCGCACCTCGCCATGGAGGAGGAGGTCGATCGCCGCGGGTGCATCCCCCACCGTACCGATGATCTGGACGTAGGCTTCGACGGTACCGAGCAACTCACCGGCATCCATGGTCATGACCAGGCGCTGGGGAACGCTCGGCGCGAGCGGACTGTCGGGCGAGAACACCGCCACGCAGGAGCAGCTGCGCCGGACATCCTTGACGACGAAGGGTAGCTCGCCCGGTATGGAAAAGGGAACGTCGACGCGCTGACGTTCACCACGGTGGAACATCAGGTCGGTGCGTTTCAAATCGCAGATCACCCGGGCAGGAGCACCGTGGTCCTCAGCGGCGGTAGCGATGGGCAGGAGCAGAAATCCGACGAACAGGGCAGCGTAGACCGAGATGGCAGGTGTGGCCATGGCGAAGATCCGGGAATGGCGTTGGTGGTCGGTTCAAAAGCCGGCGGGCTCGGTCGGCGGCGGGGCAGGCAGCGGTGGCGGTGGCTGCAGGCGCGGCAGGACTGCCGCGAAATACGGGATCATCAAAACCCCGCCGTTGCTGCGCTCGACGATGCAATACCCCGGAAAGGATGCGCCCTTGATGCCCGCATCGATGCGCGCGGTGAAGGTCGCGACCAGTTCCTGCTCGTCCCCGCCGCGCTGCAGCTGGCAGGCGACCTGCTGCGAATCGGTGGTGCGCGCTGCGATGGCCTTGTCGCGTCCGAACAGGCGGATCGTGCACGACGCTGAGGCGCCGGCTGGGCACGCGCCGAAGAGGATTGCTTTCGGCTGCGCCTCCAGCGCGCCGTGCGCATGCAGGCGCAGGGTGCGCTTGGTGACATAGGGGCAGGGCCGCCCGCCCTGGGTGAAATGCATGGCTTCCTGCACCATGATCACGCCGCTGAGACCGCGCACCGCCGTAGTCTCCCGCAGCTGCCAGTTGTCGGCATCGAGCGCCGTCACCGCGACGGTGACGGCATCGGGGCGGTTGGTGTCGACCACGATGGCGTCGAACGGCTGCGCGTGCCGTCCACGGCGGATCGCCATGGTCCGGGTCGTTTCCACTCCCCCATCCTGGACCTCGACCAGCTCGCCCACCGCCGGTTGGGGCCATACAATGTAATCGGCCACGGTCGCAGTGGCCGCAATGGTGATGCGCGCGGGCGACCCCGCCACCGTCCCAGCCACCATAGCCACCCCGGTCCAGGTGACTCCGGCACCATCGGTGCTCACATGCAGACGCAGGACCTGACTGGACAGCGGCGGCAGCGGATTGCGCGGAGCGACCCCGGCGACCTCCGCTTCGAGCCAATTCCACGATGATGCAGTCGGGGGGTCGACCACGAACGTCATGCCATCAGGCACCTGGAACGGTACATCGACAGCGTGCCGTGACTCGCCGGGGTAGAGCTGGACCTCACGCGATCCGAGGTCGATGACCTGCGCCGCCTCGCCGGGTTCCACCGCCCAACACCGCCCAGGCTGCTCGAGCGCGCCCAGGAGCAGCAAGGCGAAGCTGATAGATGCGTAATGCACTAGTGTTGTCCGGATTGCGTGTCACCGGGCTGGGTCAACGGCACCAGATAATCGGTCGAGATGTCGAACACGCGCGTGGCCAAGGTCGGGTCGATGTCGAAGGAGCTCGCAGGGATCGGCGCGTTGATCGTGCAGGAAGTTAGTGTGCGACGGCTCCGCGGGTTACGCGTCATGGCATCATAGCGCACGTCCTCGAATGGTATGGGGTAGGTGCCCGACCCGTCGGTCGCGGCTACGCCTTGATAGGTAATCATCTCCTGCTCGAAGATTGTTGGATCCGAAACGATGCCCCATTGCAGTTCGGCGATGAGGTGCCGCCCACCGTATTCCGGATAGGGGCGAACGATTACTCGCACCTCAAAACCATGTTGGACGATAACCAGCTGATGGTCCGCGGTGAGTTCGCTGTCTCCGATTGGGCAATGGAGAACGACAGATCCATCGGTCGAGGTCGTGATGCGATCGACTGACGCCGCGCTGCAGTCAGCCAGCCAGGCCGAGCTACTAATATCCGTCCAGCAGAGGCGCGCAGAATCGACCTCTGGCTCCTTGGCGAGGATCAAGGCACGGAATGGACTGAGTGGCAAGGCGCAGGGGAACGGCAGCATTTGGGGTGTCCCCCAGGAATGCCATGTCGTGCAGAGCTTGAGTTGCAGCATGCGCGTGGCATCGAGATACTGCCAATGCGTATCGTTCCTGGCGATCTGGCAGTTGAAGAGAACAACGCCTTGTGCCCGCACTTCGCTGTAGGCGCAGGAGAATTTACAGCCTTGGACCAGCATATGTGCGCATGAGATTCTATGTGGCTTGGACGCATCTTCCCGGTCCGCTTCATCAAGTCGGCAATCGAAGGTGGCGCTGGCGATGCGGCTATAGAGCGCTGCCTGTTCGGCAAGTGGATGGGGAGGCTTGCCCGCGGCGGGGGATTCCCCGCACCATCCAGCGCCGAAGTATGATGCCGTCATGACGACTGAGAAAATGATACGCAACATGCTGACCCTTTTACTCATTATAGCGGAAAGCAAATAGCTGGCAAGAAGCGTCCGCACCCACATGGGTGTGGCT
>JAYVMM010000519.1:0-5826 GCA_043758975.1 Planctomycetota bacterium
CCGGCGCCCAGCTGAGCGCGCGCGCGCCGGCGCTCGTCCTCGCCGACGTGGGTGTGCAGGGCGCACGCCTCCAGCCCGGCCTCGCGTGCCGCCGCCACCTGGTCGTCCATCAGCGCGATGAGCGGTGAGACCACCAGCACTAGGCCGGCGCCGCAGGCGGCGGGCACCTGGTAGCACAGGCTTTTGCCGCCGCCGGTGGGCAGCACGATCATGCTGTCGCGCCCGCCGAGCGCGGCGGCGATCACCTCGCCCTGAAGCGGGCGGAAGCGGTCATAACCCCAGCGGCGACGCAGCGCCTCCTGCGGGGTGGAGGACGGACGGTGGAGGCGTGGCCCGCCGCGGCGCAGCTCGTCCATACTCCTGACCGGCACCAGGCCATCGAGGTCGGGCAGCAACTCGAGCGCCTCGTCGTCGGGGCCTGCAGGCTCGCCGAGGGCAGACGGTGGAGGCGTAGACGGCGGACAGGCCATGTGCGCACCTTGGGTGCAGCGCCGGCGAAGTCCACCGTCTCGCCCAGTCCGCCAGACGACGCACCAACGCCTCCAGGGAGGGTCAGCGCGCACGCGTGGCGCAGGTCGCGCGGCGCGCCTTCAGGCCGGTCGAGCGGGTGCGCCTTGCGACGGCTGGAGGATGCGTGTCGAGTTGGGATCGGCGGGGAAACCGCCGGTGCTGGATGCCAGCCAGCGCGCCATGACATAGGCGATGAGCAGCAGTCCGATGATGGCGAGCGCGAGCAGGGCCTGGCGGTTGAGCTTACGCCGGCTGCGGTGGCGGCTGCGGTGGTGCGTGGACGCCATGGTCCGCGGCAGTATGGCAAGCCCAGCCGGCTTGTCATCCGGAGCCCATGGCGGTGTCCCGCCATTCCCTGCCCCAGCCTGCATCCGCGGCATCCCTAGGGGGTTGCAGAACCGATCACGGCGAGCAGGGCGAGCGCGGCGGCGGCCTCGGCGCGCCGCCGGCTGCTGCCGCTGCCGCTTGCGCTCCAGGAGGCGATGCTGGCGGTGGCCTGGAACTCGGGCTCATGATCGCTGCCGCCGCTACGCATGCAGGCGTAGGCTGGAAGCCGCTTGTGGTGCTCGAGGCACCAGGCCTGCAGCCGCATGCGCCCCTCTTCCACGCCGGCGCTGGGATCGAGCAAGCGGCTGTCGTAGAGGCGCTCCACCGCGGTGAACAGGGCCGGCCAGCCGCCATCGAGGAAGATCGCACACAGCACGCCCTCCATGAAGTTGGCCTTGACCGAGTCCGGCCACGGCTCGCTCATCATGCTGCCGACCTGGCAGTGCGGCAGGATGCCGGTCTCCTCGATCGCGCGCGCCAGGGTGGTGCGGCTGGCGAGGGTGGCCTTCAGGCGCGAGAGCTGGCCCTCGTCGGCGTCGGGGAAGCGCCGGTAGAGCGCGGCGCACAGCGCGGCGCCGAGCAGGGCGTCGCCGAGGAACTCCATGCGCTCGTTGGCCTCGCGCCGTTTGTCCGCCGGGCTGGCCTGGGCGCCGCAGCGGCTGGTGTGGGTACAGGCCTGGCGCAGCAGCGCCTCGTCGGCCATGGCATGGCCGAGCACATTGATGATCACCGCGCGCAGGGGAGAGGCCAGATCAGCCATGGCTCTGGAAAATACTCCAGCAGTCACGATAAGGAAGCCCGTGTCCGCCGCCCACCTCCAGACCTGCCGCGCCTGTGCCCACGAATTCCGCGTGCCCGCCACCCTGGTCGGCAAGCGCGTGGCCTGCCCGCACTGCCGCCGCCCGATCGACATCCGCGCCGACACCGGCTCCGATGACAAGCTGGTGGGCAAAGAGCTCGGCGGCTGCCGCCTGCAGCGCCGCCTCGGCGCCGGGGCGATCGGCGTGGTCTATCAGGCCGAGCAGGTTTCGATCGGGCGCCCGGTGGCGATCAAGATGCTCTCGAGCAAGGCCGCCGGCGACCCCAAGGTGGTGCAGCGCTTCCAGCGCGAATCCAAGCTCTGCGCGCAAATGCAGCACCCCAACGTGGTGAGCGTCTACGACTGCGGCTTCGAGCGCGGGGTGCACTACTTGGTGATGGAGTTCGTCGAGGGCCAGACCCTCGCCGGCATGCTCGACGAGTCAGAGCGCATCCCGTGGACCAAGGCCGCCCGCCTCATCCTCCAGGTCGCGCGCGGGCTCGAGCACGCGCATGGCATGGGCATCATCCACCGCGACATTAAGCCAGCCAACATCCTGGTCGGCATCGATGGCACCGCCAAGCTCGCCGACCTCGGCCTGGCCAAGCAGCTCGAGGATGAGGGCAGCATGGGCGAGAGCCCGCTCGGGCTGACCATGCAGGGGGTGGCGCTGGGTTCGCCGGCCTACATGCCGCCCGAGCAGATCCGCAGCGCCAAGGACGTCACCCCGGTCTCCGACCTCTACGCCCTGGGCGCCAGCTTCTATCAGCTGGTCACCGGGGTGCTGCCCTTCGACGGCAAGTCCGCGCCCGAGGTCATGACCAAGGTGCTGCGGGAGGAGCCGCGCGCGATAGCGGAGATCGCCCCCGAGGTGCCGCCGGCGATCGCCGGCTTCATAAGCCGCACTCTGGCCAAAGACGCCGCGCACCGCCCGCAGAGCGCCAGCGCCTTCATCGTCGAGCTCGAGGACGCCTTCAACAATCCCAACCAGGCGCCGCCCGAGCGCCCGCGCGGCACCGGCTCCACCAACAGCAAGGTGGTGGTGCGCACCCGCGCGCCCAGCCGCCCGGATCATGCCCCGGCGGCCGCGCGCGGCACCTCGCACCTCGGCCTGGTGATCGTCCTGATCGCCGTCGTGGTGGCCGCCGGGGTCACCGCCTGGCTGCACTGGATGCGCTGAGCGGGCGGCGGCGGCCAGCGCACGCGTGCAGACCGCCGGGCGCGCACCATTGGCCGGCGCCCCCCGCCTGGTAGACCAGGGTGATGCTGTGCGATTTCCATCTCCACACCCACCATAGCGACGGGGTGATCCCGCCCACGCGCCTGCTCAGCTTGGTGCGCCAGGCCGGGGTTACGCACTTCGCCGTCACCGACCATGACAGCCTGGCCGGCTTCGCCGCCCTGCGCGGCGCCGCCGGGCTGGTCGCCGGGGTGGAGATGACCGCCGGCCTCGACGGGCGTGAGATCCATCTCGTCGGGCTCGGCATCGATGCCGATGACCAGACCTTCCAGGCCACGCTGGCGGCGATCCGCGCCATCCGCCTAAGCCGCCTGGCGGCGCTGATCGCGCGCCTGCCTGGCACGGTGGCGCGCGGGCTGACCCTGGATGAGCTCTGCCGCGAGCGCGAGAACGCCGCAGTTGAGGCCTTCGGTCGCCTGCATCTCGCCAAGGCGCTGGTCAGGCGCGGCGGGGTGGCGAACATCCAGGCCGCCTTCGCCGCCCATCTCGGCGACGACCATACGGTCGACGCCGGGCTGCCCCCCTATCCCGAGCCGGCGGTGTGCTGCCGCGCCATCCGCGACGCCGGCGGGGTGGCGATCCTCGCCCATCCCGGGGTCTACGCCAGTGCGGCGCGCGTCGAGGTGCTGCTCGCGTGCGGCTGCGATGGCCTCGAGCTCGACCATCCCAACCTCAGCGCCGCCCTGGCGGCGGAGCTGCGCACGCTCGCAGAAGCGCGTGGGCTGCTTACCAGCTCGGGCAGCGACCTGCACTTCCCCGGCAGCCGCAAGCCGGGTGCCTGGAGCCTACCCGGCGGCGGCCATGCCGCACTGCTCGCGCGCCTCGGCCTCGCCGCCTGACGTTCGCTCTTCGCCGACAGCGCTGTTGTTTTCCCGCGCTGAGTCTTAATGTCCGCGCTCCACTGCATCACATCCCCCAGCAGGCAAGGACTCCCCATGTACATCGACGACATCAAGGCGCGCCAGATCATCGACAGCCGCGGCAACCCGACCGTCGAGGTCGACGTCACCCTCGATGACGGCAGCCTCGGGCGCGCTGCGGTGCCCTCGGGCGCCTCGACCGGGGCCTACGAGGCGTGCGAACTGCGCGACGGCGACAAGGCGCTCTACCTCGGCAAGGGCGTGCTCAAGGCGGTGGCCAACGTCAACGAGCAGATCGGCCCCGAGCTGGTCGGCCAGGACCCCAGCGCGCAGCGCGCCATCGACGCCCTCATGATCGAGATGGATGGCACCGAGAACAAGTCCAAGCTCGGCGCCAACGCCATCCTCGGGGTGTCGCTCGCCACCGCCAAGGCCGCCGCCGCCGCGCATGGCCTGCCGCTCTACCGCTACATCGGCGGCGCCAACGCGCGCCAGCTGCCGGTGCCGATGGCCAACATCATCAACGGCGGCAAGCACGCCGACAACAAGGTCGACTTCCAGGAGTTCATGGTCATGCCGGTGGGCGCGACCTCATGGTCGCAGGCCATCCGCCAGGTGTGCGAGGTGTTCCACGCGCTCAAGGGCGTGCTCAAGAAGGCCGGGCACAACACCAACGTCGGCGATGAGGGCGGCTTCGCGCCCAACATCGACAACGAGGAGGCGCTCAAGTACATCATGGACGCCATCGTCAAGGCCGGCTACAAGCCCGGGCGCGACGCCGACTTCGCCATCGCTATGGACTGCGCCTCGTCCGAGCTCTTCGACGAGGGCGAGAAGAAGGGCTACAAGTTCTGGAAGTCCAACCCGTCGAAGCTGTTCAGCGCCGCCGACATGGTCGAGCTGTTCGCGGGCTGGGCGGCCAAGTACCCGATCATCTCGATCGAGGACCCGCTCGACCAGGACGACTGGAGCGGCTACCAGGCGATGACCGCGCGCCTGGGCAAGCAGGTGCAGGTGGTGGGCGACGATTTCTTCGTCACCAATCCCAAGCGCCTGGCCAAGGGCATCAGCATGGGCGCATGCAACTCCATCCTGGTCAAGGTCAACCAGATCGGCACCCTGTCCGAGACCTTGGATGCGATCGAGCTGGCCAAGCGCGCCGGCTATACCGCCATCCTCTCGCACCGTTCGGGCGAGACCGAGGATGCCACCATCGCCGACATCGCGGTGGCGACCAATTGCGGCCAGATCAAGACCGGCTCGGCCAGCCGCACCGATCGCATCGCCAAGTACAACCAGCTCATCCGCATCGAGGAGGAGCTCGGCAAACAGGCCTCCTACCTCGGCCTTAAGAGCTTCTACAACCTCTACCGCTGAGCTGAGGGTCTGCGTCCGCGCCGCGCGCATCCGCAGTGCGGGCGGACGCTTGGTACCTCCAGCGGCGGCGGGCGACCGCTGCCGGCGGCTAGTTCTTCTTCTCGAGCGCCTTGCGCGCAGCGTCGGTGCCGGCCTTGCCGCCGACGAAGGTGAAGGTGTGCGGCTGGCCATGCGCGGGCGTGAGAGTGATGGTGCCGCTCATGTCGTCCTTCTCGGCCTTACCCTTGAAGGCCACCTTGTCGCCGAGATCGTCAGCGCCGGCGGCGCTCCACGGGATGGGGTCGTCGATGGTTGCGCCCGGCTTCTGCTCGTAGGGGATCTTGCCGAGGGCGGCGCTGGTGAGCAGGCTGCAGGCGAGCTTGCGGTCGTCGAAGATCAGGCGGTCCTTCTGCTTCGCGCCCTGATCATCGCTGATCATGACCTCGAACACCTGGGCCACCAGGGTCGGCTTCTCCGGCACCGGCTGCTGGCCGGGCGGCGGATACATGGCGCCGCCACCACCGGCGCCGGCGGCCACCGCGGTCGAGAGCGCGGCGCTGTAGATCAGGAGGGTGAGGATGGCGATGAACGAGCGCATGGTAGGTTTCCCCGTTGCCGACGGCGGTGGGCCGGGCGGCCCCCCAGCCTGCCTCAAGGTTGCCGCCGGCCAAGCTGTTCCATGTGGCGCTCGCTACACGCGTGCAAGCAGCCCCATCCTGGCCGTGGCTGCGCAG
>JAYVMM010000520.1:0-7971 GCA_043758975.1 Planctomycetota bacterium
GAGATTGGAACTATAAAATCAGACCTGCGTGAATGATATATGATTATATTATTTTTTCACAGATCCTTACAGTGTGGCGAATTAACTGGGCTGGCAGCATGGCAAGCCGTCGATCGTGTTTGCCCTTGACCGCAAACTCACTGGTAAAAAACCCGAACACGGTTGGCTTCCGCGACATCGGCGACATCACTCTGCAAGCAGGCATCTCTGCCATGACGGTGTCGATCATTGCTCTGCCGCTTTCCATTACGAGCGCTATGCCATCGGACCATTAGGGTGACGGAGCGGCGGGGCAAGGCCTTTCGCAGCATTTCCAGGAGAAATCGTCCGCCTGCTCCGGAGTATCTGCGGGGGGCGATTTCCCTTTTCCCGGACATGGTCGCCATCCATCCTGCACCCGAGCGATGCGCAATCTCCGTCTGCTCCTCTCCTTGCTGTGGCGCTATCGCGTGTGGATGCTCGCCGGTCTGGCCGCGCTGATGCTGGTCGACGGCATCCAGCTCGCCTTCCCCTTCCTCTCCCGCGCCGCCATCGACGACCTCGCGCAGGGGCGCACCGAGGGACTGCTTACCTATGCCGGGGCGATGGCGGGCATCGGCGCGCTGATGATCGGCCTGCGCTACCTGTGGCGACTGTTCATCATCGGCGCCGCCCGGCGCATCCGCCGCGAGCTGCGCCTGGAGCTCTACGCCCAGCTGCTGCGCCTCGACACGACGCAGCACCAGCGCCAGAGCACCGGCGAGGCGATGGCGCTGGCGACCAATGATCTCGAGGCGGTGGCGCAGGCGTGCGGTTTCGGCGTGCTGACCATGTTCGACGCGCTCTTCCTCATCCTCTTCAGTGCGCTCGCCATGCTCAGCATCCAGCCTGTCCTGGCGCTCTGGGCCGGCAGCCCGCTCTTGCTGGTGGCGCTGTTCGAGTGGCGGGCCGGGATCGCGGTCTACCGTCGCTTTGAACAGGTCCAGGACAGCTTCGCCCTGCTCACCGAGGAGGTGCGCGAGGCGTTGAGCGGGATCCGCACCATTGCCCTGCACGCCAAGGAGGATGCCTGCGCGGCCAAGCTCGAGCGCGCCAACCAGGCCTCCCTGGCGAGCGGCCTCGCGCTCATCCGCCTCGACTCCTTCTACGATCCAGTGATCGCCCTGCTTGCCGGCAGCGCGATGATCATCGCCCTGCGCTTTGGCGGTGCGGCGGTGCTCAATGGCGAGCTCAGCCTCGGCAGCCTGGTCGCCTTCCTCGCCTTCCTCGCGGCGATGACGTGGCCGATGATGGCGATCGGCTGGTCGGTGAACCTGTGGAGCCGCGGGGTGGCCTCGATGGGCCGCATCCAGGCCGTGCTCGACGAGCGTCCAGCGATCGCCGACCCGCCCCAGCCCGCCCAGCTGCCTGCCAACTTCGACCTCGCATTCTCCGGGGTGGCGGTGCGCCATGCCGGCGCCTCGCACGAGGCGCTGCAGGAGCTCAGCTGCACGGTCGCCCAGGGCACCACCTTGGGCGTGATTGGCACCACCGCGGCGGGCAAGAGCACGCTCGGCGATCTGCTGGTGCGCCTGCTCGACCCCAGCCGAGGCGTAATGGCCCTGGGCGGTGTCGACCTGCGCCAGCTGCGCCTGGCCGATCTGCGCCGCACGGTGGCGCTGGTGCCGCAGGAGCCCTTCGTCTTCGCCCTCAGCGTCGCCGACAACATCCGCTTCACCCGCCCGGCGGCGAGCGATGCCGAGGTTGAGGCGGCGGCGCGTGCGGCCTGCCTGCACGACGAGCTGGCGGCGATGCCACAGGGCTACGCCACCCGCCTGGGCGAGCGCGGGGTGACCATCTCCGGCGGCCAGCGCCAGCGCCTGGCCATCGCCCGCGCCCTGCTCAGCGCCAGCCCGGTGCTCGTGCTCGACGACTGCCTGTCGGCGCTCGACGCCGCCACCGAGGTGGCGCTGCTGCGCAACCTGCGCGCCGCGCGTACGCAACGCACCACCGTGCTGATCAGCCACCGCGTGCGTACGCTCAGCGATGCTGAGCACATCATCGTGCTCGACCAGGGGAAGGTGGTGGAGCAGGGCCGCCACCAGCAGCTGCTGCGTGCGTGCGGGCTTTACGCGCACATCGCTGCCCTCCAGCAGGAGGAGCGGAGGACTGAGGATGGGCCGGCTGCGCCTGGCACGCCGCCGGCAGCGGGAGCCGGCACATGAGCGGTGAGCAGGAGCATGATGAGCTTGCGCTGCCGGGGCGCATCGACGGCGATGACCTCTGGCGGCTGCTCGCGCGCGCGCGCCCGCATCGCGCGGTGCTCGGCGCCTGCCTGGCTCTGGCGCTGCTCGCCACCCTCGGCGACCTGGTGGTGCCGTGGGCGACCAAGGTGGTGATCGATGGCGCGCTCGCGCTGCCGTGGCGCGCCGTCGACCCGCCGCCCGAGCTGGGCGCGCGGCTTACAGCGGGCGGCGCGCTGGCGCTTGCGGACGGTGGGCTGCTGGTCGACAGCAGCACGCTGCCCAAGGAAATCGCGCAGGACCTCGAGGTCGGCCATCGCTGGCGAGAGCAACGCTACATCGAGCTTGGCGCCGAGGCCCAAGTCAGTGCCGGGGATGCCGGATTGAGCGCCGTCGCGGCGCCGCTGACGGCAGGGGGGCGACGTTTCCTCGAAGCCGGCCAGCTCCCGGGCCTCAACGCGCGCGCGCGGGCACAGTTGTGCGCTCCCCAGCTGGCCCTGCTCGGCAACCTTGCGCTCGCACTGACTGTGGTGCTGGTGCTGCGCTTCGGGGTCAACGTCGCGCTCTCGCGCCTGCTGCGCTCGACTGGCCAGCGCATCGTCGCCGAACTGCGCGCCGAGGTGGTCGGCCATCTCCTGCGCCTGCCCGCGGCCTTCTTCGCCGCCCAGCCGGTGGGCCGCCTGGTCACGCGCGCGACCAACGATGTCGCCGCGGTCGAGGAGCTCTTCACGGCGGTGCTGATCACGGTGGTGCGCGACTGCCTGCTCATCGTCGGCGGCGTCGCCCTGCTCTTGGTGCTGGATTGGCGCCTGGCGCTGGTGGTGATCGCCTGCTCGCCGCTGGTACTGGCCATCAGCTGGACCTTCCGCGCGCGCGTGCGTGCGGTCAACCGCGAGCTGCGCCGCCGCCTGAGCGAGGTCAACTCCTTCATTGCCGAGTCGGTGTCGGGCTGGCGCACGGTGCAGGCGTGCACGCAGGAGCCGGCGATGATCGAGCGCTTCGGCGCCATCAACCAGGGCGAGTTTCTCACCGGGCTGCGCATGATGCGCCTCAACGGCCTGTTCCAGCCGCTGATCGCCTTCACCGGCACGCTGTGCGCCGCGCTCGTGCTGCTGGTCGGCGGCCATGCGGTGGGCTGGGGCTGGCTCAGCCTGGGCGGGCTGGTCGCCTTCTTCTCCTACGTCGAGATGGCCTTCGCGCCCATCCGCGATCTGGCCGAGAAGTACAACCTCACCCAGGCGGCGCTGGCCGCGGGCGAGCGCATATTCGCCCTGCTCGAGGAGGCTCCTGAGCCGGTCACCGGCACCCTGCGACCACCCCACCTCGGCGCGCTCACCCTGGAAGGGGTGAGCTTCCGCTATCCCGTGCGGAGCGGGGGTGGCGAGCCGCCGTGGGTGTTGCAGGACATCACCTTGACCCTGGGCGTGGGCGAGCGCATCGCCCTGGTCGGCGCCACCGGCTCGGGCAAGACCACCCTCGCCGGTCTGCTGGTACGCACCCACGACCCCGAGCGCGGCAGCATCTGCGCGGGTGGCACCGATCTGCGCGCGCTCGAGCGCGGCTGGCTGCGCAGCCGCATCGCCACCGTGTCGCAGGAGGTCCACCTCTATGCCGGCACCCTGGCAGAGAACCTCACGCTATTCTCGCCCTGCGCCGAGGAGCGCCTGCTGGCGGCGACCACATTGGTCCATGCCGACACCGTCATCGCCCGCCTGCCCGGCGGACTCGCCCACCGCCTGGGCGAGCGCGGCGGCACGCTCTCGGCTGGCGAGCGCCAGCTGGTGTCGCTGGCGCGCGCCGTGGTGCACGATCCCGAACTCCTGATCCTCGACGAGGCCACCGCGCACATCGACAGCCGCACCGAGGCGCTGGTCCAGGACGGCCTCGGTCGCCTGCTTAAGGGGCGCTCGGCGGTGATCATCGCCCACCGCCTGTCGACCATCCGCGGCTGCGACCGCATCCTGGTCATGCACCAGGGGCGCATCGTCGAGCAGGGCAGCCACCCCGAGCTGATTGCGCGCGGCGGACGCTACGCGGAGCTCCACCGCCAGTTCGTGGCTGAGGAGGTGCTCGAGAGCGGACGCCTATCCCGGGATACCGCAGAGGGATAGTGGGCCGGGCCAGCGCTCAGGCCCTGTGGTCGCCGAGCCGCCCTCCATTCCATCTCGCCTGGATGAGATGACCATACGGCGCGGGTGCGAGCGCGCTCCTGACAGCGGCGGCGCAGGTGCATAACCACGGATCATGACCTCCCTGCAACCAACCGTCGGTGCAGAATCCGCGCCCGCGCCCGCCGCCCCAGCCGTCGCAGCGGTTGCTGCTGCAGCTCCCGCCGCCGGTGCGCCGGCGGCACTACGCACCTCCACCCAGGCGCCCGAGCGCGTGCTGGCGATCGACGCCCTGCGCGGCTTCGACATGTTTTGGATCGCCGGTCCCGACCTCGGGCACTGGCTGGTGACCAGCATGCTGGTGCTCTTCATCGGCCCCTTGCCGGAATGGCTGTCCTACGAGCTCGACCATCCGGAGTGGCTGGGCTTCAGCGCCTGGGACATGATCATGCCGCTGTTCCTCTTCATCGTCGGCGCGGCGATGCCGTTTTCGGTCCAACGCCGCATCGATGCCGGCGATGGCCGCGCCGCGATCTACCTGCGCGCGCTGCGCCGCGCCGCCATCCTGTGGCTGCTCGGCATGGTCTCCCAGGGCCATCTGCTGCAGTGGCAGTGGTCCAAGCTGCACTTCTACTGCAACACCCTGCAGTCAATCGCCGCCGGCTATCTCATCGCCACCGTGGCCATGGTCGAGCTGCGCCGCCCGCTGCGCTTGGCCCTGGCCGCGGGCGGCCTGCTGGTGCTCTACTGGCTGCTGATGTCCTTCGTGCCGTTGCCGGGCGGCGGCAGCGATCATTACGATCGCGACGGGAATCTCGCGCTGTGGATCGACAAGGCGGTGATGGGCAGCCACCAGGACCAGACCCATTACACCTGGATCCTCAGCAGCCTGGGCTTCGGCGCCACTACCCTGATCGGGGTGCTGGCCGGGACCCTGCTGCGCTCCCCGCTGCCGCCGCTCGCGCGCTTGCGCATCCTCGTCCTCGCCGGCCTCGGCTGCCTGGCCGCGGGCTGGGTCTGGAGCTTCGCCATGCCCATCATCAAGCACCTGTGGACCAGCTCGATGGTGCTGTGGGCGGGGGGCTGGAGCCTGCTCCTGCTCGCGCTCTTCTACGGCCTCATCGACATTGTGGGCTGGAAGCGCTGGTGCTGGGCCTTCGTGGTCATCGGCGCCAACGCCATCTTCGCCTACATGGCCCAGCCGCTGTTCGACCTGCGCCACCTCGGCGAGCACCTTTTCAAGCACCTCACCGACCAGTTCGGCGAGGGCGGCGAGGCCGCCCTCGCGGCGGCCACCTACCTGCTGCTGTGGCTGGTGCTGTGGGGGCTCTACCGCGCGCGCATCTTCATCCGCATTTGAGCGGGTGGCCGCGCTGGCGCGCCGACCGGCTCAGCCGGGGGCCGGCACCAGGGTGGGGGTGACGTACAGCTGGGTAAGCGGGAGCGCGGGCTGTTCGAGGCGGGCGAGCAGCTGCTGTACCGCGCGCTCGCCAACGAGGTCGAGGTGCAGGTCGATGGTCGCAGGCCGCGGGCTCAGGCGCGCGATGAGCGCGCGGTCGTGGTTGCAGCCAATCAGACGCAGTCGTACCCCGGGGCTGGCGCCGAGCCGGCGCAGCGCGGCGTAGGCGCGCGCGAGCTGGTTGTCGGCGGGCAGGAACAGCCCGGTGGGCGCGGGAGTGGCGCGCAGCGCGGCGCTGAGCGCGGCGGCGAGGTCGCCCAGGCCGTCGTCGCCGATCTCGAAAGCGGCCGCGGCGCCGCCGCCCTCGCGCACCCCAGCCAGGAAGCAGTCGCGGCGCTGGAGGAAGGCGCTGTGGCCGGGTTCGTCGTTGACGAAAGCGAGGCCGGCCAGACCGAGGGCGAGCAGGTGGTCGGCGGCGATGCGCCCGACCAGGGCATTGTCGAAGAAGACATGGTCGATGCTGCAGCCGGGATCGGAGTGCTCGCGCATCATCCACACGCTCGGCCGGGCGCGCAGGCGCTGGCGCAGCGCACCCGGCATGTGCGCCAGGCGCCCGAGCACGAGCACCCCGTCGCAGGAGCCGTCCTGCAGCGCCTCCGGCAGCGGCCCGCTGCCGCTGTAATGGCAGTAGACCAGGGCGCTGCCGCAGCTGCTCAGGGCGCGCTCGATGCCGCTGAACAGCCAGGGGAACACCGGCATGCCCATCATCGCGCGCGCCGACAGCGCGCCGAGGGTGAGCACCGCCACCAGATTCGGTGTGCGCCGCGCCGGAGCGCTGGCGCCGTCTCCGGCGCCGGAGAGCGGCCCGCGGCGCGCCTGGAAGCCGGTCGCCGCCACCGCTGCGGCAATGCGCTCGCCGAGCGCCTGCGAGACGCTGCGCGGGGCGTTGACGAAGCGCGAGGCCGAGGCGAGCGAGACCCCGGCCGCGCGCGCGACATCGGCCAGGGTGGGGCGCAGCTTGCGGCGGCGGCGTGGCGGCGGGGGCTCGGCCATGCCGGCAGTCTGCGCCGGCGCGCCGGTCGTGGTAGGGGGCGGCGGCAGCGGCAGCGGCTGCTCCAGTCGGAATTCCCAGGTTATGCCAGAGCTACGGATCGACACTGCCAACGGCCGGGTTGCCAAGGCCCCGATCGGTCTGCGTGCGGGCCTGGCCGCATACGTCGCGATACCCCATCCCGACTTACCACCCGATTTCGTCCACATGAATTGACGCTCGACCGTCGGGATCCGTTCGCAAGATTGGCTGGCATGGGTACCGGCTTTCAGCGAGCGGGGCGTGACGGCCCATCCCTCAACCCTGCCCGCCCCCGCGACCGGCGTCCCGCTACCGGACGGACCGCCTGCGCGCTGGCATTTCTCATCGCCCTCGGGGGATCCTCTCTGGCTGCGGACGAGTCCGCGCATGCTGAACCGATGCGCCATGTCCTCGCCGATGGCGCCTTCATCGCAGCGGCCCAGGCACTGCTGGCGACCTGCGATCGCGCCAAACTGCTGAAGAGCGACGAACCCGATTGCGGTCTTCTGCTCACCGCCATAGTCCCCGGCAGCCAAGCAGCCCGCTTGGGGATACTCGATGGCTCGATCCTCCTCGCCCTCGACGGCCAATTGGTTCCCGGCCACACCCAGATCGAGACGTGGGGGCTGCGCCGGGATGCACCCCAGACCATCAGCGTGTGGAGTCCGGGCATCGGCGAGCGCACCCTGACGATCATGCCCGGGAAGATGGGTGTGAGCATGAGCAACGTGACCTGGAAGCCGGTTTTGACCTATGCGCAGCAGGCGCAGCGCAGCACCGTTGACGAAGAGGCCATGCTGGTCGCCTGTCTGGCCGATCAGAATGCTGATCTGCGCGAGACCGCACTCGCCCATGTACACGACCTCGACCATCCGCCCTCACCCTGGAATTCCTTGGCCTGCTGGGTGGCGACCGCGCGGGGGCATGACGAGGACGCCATCACCTATGGATTCCGCGCCTTGGCGGCGGAGCACGACCGTTCCGCGCCCTACCGCATCGGCGACTGCATCGAGCGCGCCGCCGAGGCCTGCGATCATCCCGAAGCGGTCCTGGCCTTGATTGAGTACCACCACGCCCATACGGCAACCCGGCTCTTCCGCGTCTGGGATGAGCCCAAGCTTCAGGGTCGCGTCGCGGCCCTGCACCAGCTGGCGCTCGATCCCGCCGCCGCCGCGGACCGCCCAGCGCCCC
>JAYVMM010000521.1:0-5387 GCA_043758975.1 Planctomycetota bacterium
GTGGCCGACCCACCCCAACCTGGTGGTCGACGCCTCGAGCGAGTTCATGTCCCGCCCGCATCCGGTGAAGGACTGCGCCCTGGTCTATGCCGGCGCGCAGAAGAACCTCGGCCCCGCCGGAGTGGTGGTGGCGCTGGTGCGCAAGGACTGCTACCCGCGCATCGGCAAAGCGGTGCCGGCACTGTTCAACTTCCAGAAGCTGGCCGAGAACAAGAGCATGATCAACACCCCGCCGACCTTCGGCATCTACATCCTGCTCGAGACCTTCCGCTGGCTCGAGCGCCAGGGCGGGCTCGCGGCGATGGAGCGCCGCAACGAGGAGAAGGCCGGGCTGATCTACCAGGCGATCGACGCTTCCCAGGGCTTCTACAAGGCCACCGTCGCGGTGGCCGAGCAGCGCAGCCGCATGAACATCACCTTCCGCCTGCCCAGCGAAGAGCTCACCGAGGTCTTCATCAAGGAGGCGGACAAGCAGGGCATGGTCGCGCTCAAGGGCTACCGCACGGTGGGTGGCATCCGCGCCTCGATCTACAACGCCATGCCGATCGAGGGCTGCCAGAAGCTCAGTGCGCACATGCGCGAGTTCGCCGCCCGTCCGCGCTGAGCGCAGCGCGGCGCGGACGCGTTCACGGTGGGACGCCGGCGAAGAATCCGCGCGCAAGCTCGTTCGCGCGCAGGCCGAGGTCGGCTGCATCGCCGGGCAGCCAGCTGATATCGCTCCAGCCGCGGTACCAGGTCAGCTGGTGCTTGGCCAGGCGTCGGCTGTTGCGCGTCACCAGCTCGAGCGCACGCGCCTGGTCGTACTCGCCATTGAGCATGGCGAGCACCTCCTTGTAGCCCACCGCCTGGCGCGCCTCGCTGCTCAGCTGCGGGGCGAGCGCGCGCACCTCCTCGACCAGGCCGGCGGCGAACATGCCCCGCGCGCGCTCCTCGATGCGGCGGTGGAGGACGGCGCGCGGCCACTGCAGACCGATGAGCAGCGTGCGCAGGTCGCTGCGGCGCACCCCGTCGGTGGTATGGAAGCTGGAAAAGGGCCTGCCGGTCAGGCGATGGACTTCGAGCGCGCGCACCACCCGTTTCTGGTCGTTGGCGTGCCGGGTGGCAGCATAGGCGGGGTCACAGCGCTGGAGCTCGGCGTAGAGCGCGAGCGCGCCGTCGCGCTGGAAGCGCGCATTGAGCTCAGCGCGCACCGCCTCGTCGCGCGGCGCGCCCGCCGATAGGCCCTCGAGCAGGGCCTTGGCGTAGAGCGGGCTGCCGCCGGCCACCACCACCTGGCGACCGCGGGCATGGATGTCCTTGACCGCGGCGTCGGCGAGCGCCAGCCAGCGGCTGACGTCGCAGCGCTCCTCGGGCGCGACCACGGAGATGAGATGATGGGGGATACGCGCGCGTTCCTCGGCGGTCGGCTTGGCGGTGCCGATCTCCATGCCCTGGTAGACCGCCATGGCGTCAGCGCTGACGATCTCACCGCCAAGGGCCTCGGCGAGATTGAGCGCGAGGGCGGACTTGCCCGCTGCCGTCGCGCCCAGCACCAGCACTACCGGGATCGCGGCCATACAGCGGTTGTGGGTGCGCACCCGCGCGCTGCAAGCGTGGGTGCCGGGCGGACCTCAGTTTAATGTCGGCGGCGGCGCCAGGCGCCGGCTTGGCCGGAGGCGGCGGCAGGGCGGCGCGCGGCGCCTGCTCGGCGACGGCCTGGCGCTCGGCGATATCGCTGATCACGCGCTCATTGACCACACCGGCCACCAAGCGCAGCAGCCAGCCGGAGAACCACATCGCCACCACCGCGCCGAGGGCGGCACGCCAGCAGGCCACGGTGGCGGGCCCCTGGCTCAGCCAGACGCCGAGCGCGAGCCAGGCCAGCCCGACCCAGAGCAGCACCCGTGCTTGTGACGCGAGAACGTGGATTTCCACCACGACCCCTGGGAGCGAGACTCAGGGCACTATACCCCGGCGCGCTTGCCAACGCAAACCCGGAGCCAATCACCACCAGACCAGGCGCCCGGCGGCGGGCAGCCCCGCCCCACCTTGCGCGCCGCCTCCCCCCGGGGGTATACTGAAGCGGCTGCGCCGTGCGCACCCAAGCCGCGGCCTGCCCTGGTGCCGCACGGCGTCCCTCGCCAGAGCCCGTTTGGATCACCCGTTGCGTAGCATCCGCCCGTGGAGGTACCATTATGCCGACGCTCGCGAAGGAGCCCGCCGTGACGATGGTCACCATTTCTTCCCTGAACCATGGCGCGATGGAGGTGGCCGAGGAGAGCCTGGTCTCCTTCGTCACGCCGCTGCTCGGCTTCGAGCGCCTCAAGCGCTTCCACATCTACCAGACCCGGCCAGGCCCGACCTACTGGATGCAATCGACCGAGGACATGCGGGTCGGCTTCTGCATGCTCGCCCCCTTCCAGGCCGGCCTCGATGTGCGCATCGACATCACCCCCAATGATGTCGCCGACATCGGCGCCTCCGGCGTCGACGACATCGAGATCTACGCGCTGGTGGTGCTCAACCGCGACCCCAATCTGCGCCGCACCAATCTGCGCGCACCGATCCTGGTCTGCCGCTCCACCCGGCGCGCCAAGCAGGTGGTGCTCGCCGATCCCAAGCTGCCGATCAAATTCCTGCTGCGCGACCTCAACATCCTGGACGTCTGACAGTGCTCGTCCTCACTCGGCGCATCGATGAGAGCATCGTCATCAACGGCGAGATCGTCATCACCGTGCTTGAGGTCGGGCGCAACGGGCAGGTGCGCCTCGGCATCGAGGCACCGCGCCATTACCAGATCTACCGCCACGAGCTGCTGCTCGAGATCCAGCGCGAGAACCGCGACGCGCTCAGCAGCGCCGCCCCCGCCGGCGCCCCACCCGCCCCGCCCTCCCCGCCCTCCCCGCCCTCCCCGCCCGCCGGCGGCGCCGCCCACCCCGAGCCTTAGAGCGCCATGACCATCACCCGCGCCTCACTCTCCGACATCATCGCGCGCGTGCACACCGTACCTTCGCTGCCCGAGGTGGTGACCCAGGTCTGCCGCCTGGTCAACGACCACAATTCCGACGCCAAGCAGGTCAATGCCATCATGGTCAAAGACGCGGCGATGGCCTCCAAGATGCTGCGCCTGGTCAACAGCGTCTATTACGGCCTGCCCGAGCCGGCGCACGATCTCGAGCAGGCGATCGTCATCCTCGGCTTCAAGACCATCCGCTCGATCGCGCTCTCGGTCTCGGTCCTGAGCATGTTCCAGCAGCAGAGCGCCAACTTCAACATGAAGGCGTTCTGGACCCACAGTGCGGTCTCGGCCTTCCTGTGCCGCCTGATCGCCGCCAAGTCCAAGGCCTGCGACCCCGAGCTCGCCTTCACCCTCGGCCTGATCAAGGACCTCGGCAAGGTCATCCTGGTCGAGAACGCGCCCGAGGAGACGCGGGCGATCATCGCGGTGGCGCGCGAGTTCCGCCTCAGCTTCACCAGCGCCGCGCGCAAGGTGCTCGACACCGACGACGCCGAGCTCGGCGCCTGGCTGGCCAAGAAGTGGGACCTCGAGGCGTGCCTGGTCGACTCGATCCAGCACCAGCACCAGCTCGCCAAGGCGCCCGACCCCAAGCCGGTGGCGATCTGCCAGCTCGCCGCCTACCTGTGCGCGCTGAAGAAGATCCGCACCTCCGGCAGCTGCGACGAGGCCGCGCTCGATCCCGCGATCTGGCCGCACCTCACCCTCGACAAGACCGCCCTGGTCGAGGTGCTGTCGGTGATCAATGACGAGGTCGAGAACGCCCGCCAGCTGCTCCTGCTCGTCGGTTGAGCCCGCAATCCGCGCTGGCCCCGAGCGCGGTCGCCCCTAGGCTCGCCGTATGCTGAGCATCCGCGGGGTGACCAAGCGTTTCGGCAGCCTCACCGCCGTCGACGACCTCAGCCTCGAGGTGCCGGCGGGCAGCGTGCACGCCTTCCTCGGCCCCAACGGCGCCGGCAAGACCACCACCATCCGCCTGTGCACCGGCCTGCTGCAGCCCGACGCCGGCACGGTGGCGGTGTGCGGCCACGATGTGGTCAGTGACGGGGTGGCGGCGCGGCGCGCGCTCGCCTATGTGCCCGATGAGCCCTACCTCTACGAACGCCTGACCGGGCGCGAGTTCCTCGACTTTACCGCCCGCGTCTACGGGCTGACGCGCGCCGACTACGCCGAGCGCCTGGCGGAGGTGGCTGGGCGCTTCTCGCTGCTCGGCTTCCTCGACCAGCTCGCCGACAGCTACAGCCACGGCATGCGCCAACGCGTGGTGCTGGCCGCCGCGGTGCTGCACCGCCCGCGCCTGCTGATCGTCGACGAGCCCATGGTCGGCCTCGACCCCAAGCACATCCGCATCGTGCTCGCGCTGCTGCGCGAGATCGCCGACGCCGGCGGCGCGGTGCTGATGAGCACCCATTCGCTCAGCACCGTCGCCGACGTCGCGGACACCGTCTCGGTGATGGACCGCGGGCGCATCATCGCCAGCGGCAGCGGCAGCGCCGAGACGCTCACCGGCGGGCGCGACCTCGAGGCGACCTTCATGGCCCTCACCGCCGACGACCAGGGCGCGCGCGCGACCAGCGCGGGCGAGAACGGGGGACGGCGATGAGCAGGACCGGGTCGCTCCATCTCCTGATCGACGGCCACAACGTCATCCACCAGGACGCCATCCTGCGCCCGCTCGCCAACACGATCGAGGACGCCCATGCCGAGCTCGAACAGCTGCTCGCCGAGCGCCCCCGGGTCGTCGTCTTCTACGACGGCGGCCCCGGCGGCGAGACCCACACCCTGCGCCGCAGCGGCCTGACCATCGACTATTCCGGGGTCAGCGAGGCCGACGACCGCATCGTGCGCTGGCTGCTGTTCAACCCCAACCTGCGCGCAGCGGTGGTCAGCGACGACCGCGCACTCGCCACCCGCGTGCGCACGCTGGGCGGACGCATATTGCCGGCGCGCGGCTTCCTCGACGCCTTCCGCCGCCAGCCTGGCAGCGCCAGGCCCGAGCAGGCACCGCTCTCCAAGCCCGAAGTCGACGAGTGGATGCGCATCTTCGGCCTCGACGACCACGGCCAGTGACGCCGCTGCGCTGCCGGCGGGGCAGCGATCAGCGCGCGGCGCTGGCGCCGGCAACTGCGCCCGCCGGGGCCGGCGCCGGCCAGCCGCCGCCCAGCGCCTTGGCCAGCACCGCGAGGTCGAGGCCGACCGCCTTGCGCCCGAGCTGGTACTGGTCCTCGGCATCAGTAGAGGCGAGCTCCTCGCGCAGCACCGCGAGGTAGTTGTCGACCCCGTGCGCCTGGCGCTCCTGCACCAGCGCGAGGGCGCGTTGGTGGGCGCTGAGCGCGCCCGCGAGGGCCTGTGCACGCGCGCGGTCGCGGCTGAGCGCGACCAGGGCGTCCTC
>JAYVMM010000522.1:0-2437 GCA_043758975.1 Planctomycetota bacterium
ACAGCTTGGTCAGCGCGTCGGCCTGGTTCTCGTCGGTGATCACCCCGCGCGCGAGGGCGAGGTTGCCGGTGACGAAGGCCTCCATGGCATGGCGCACCATGTTGAGCACCACTTCGCCGAGCTGTCTGATCGCCACCGGGTTGTCGACCAGCTGGTGACGGGCGATGAAGGAGGCGCGCTTGGCCACGCTCTCGGCGAGGTCGCCGACCTGCTCGAGGTCCGAGGTGATGCGCATCGAGGAGATCACCAGGCGCAGCTCGCCGGCCATCGGCTGCTGCAGGGCGATGATCTGGTGGCAGCGGTCCTCGATCGCGGTCTCAAGGGTGTCGAGCTGCTCCTCGATGACGCGGCACTGCTCGCGCGCCTCGACGGTGGGGCGCTGGATGGCGTCGACCGCGATGCCGAGCGAGCGCTCGACCAGGTTGCCCATGTTCACCAGCGAGCGTTTGAGCTCGGCGAGATCGAGGTCGAAATGGCGGATCTGGTTCATGCGTGCCTCGCCGGGTCAGCCGAAGCGACCGGTGATGTAGTCCTCGGTCTGCTTCTCATGCGGGTTGGTGAAGATAGTGAGCGTCGTATCGTATTCGATGAGCTTGCCCAGGTAGAAAAAGGCGGTGCGGTCCGAGCAGCGACCGGCCTGCTGCATGTTATGGGTGACGATGACCACGGTGTACTGCTTCTTGAGCTCGAGGATGAGCTCCTCGATCTTGCCCGTGGCGATCGGGTCGAGGGCCGAACAGGGTTCGTCCATCAGGATGACCTCAGGCTCCACCGCGATCGCGCGCGCGATGCACAGGCGCTGCATTTGCCCGCCCGACAAGCCGAGCGCGCTCTTGCCCAGGCGGTCCTTGACCTCATCCCACAGCGCGGCCGCGCGCAGCGACTGCTCGCAGGCCTGGTCGAGCTCGCGCTTGTCGGTGCGCCCGGCGACGCGCAGGCCGTAGACCACGTTCTCGTAGATCGACTTGGGGAAGGGGTTGGACTTCTGGAACACCATGCCGACGCGCTTGCGCAGCGAGGTCACCTCGAGGTGGGGGTCGTAGATGGTGTGGCCCTTGACCAGGATGTCGCCGCTGTGGCGCACGCCGTCGACCAGGTCGTTCATACGGTTGAAGTTGCGCAGCAGGGTCGACTTGCCGCAGCCCGAAGGGCCGATGAAGGCGGTGACCTGCTTCTCGGGGATCTCCATCGAGACGTCGAACAGCACCTGGTGCGACCCGTAGTAGAAGTCGTACTTGCGGATGCTGATGAAGCCCTGATCGGAGGCGGGCGCGCTGGCTGTGCTGTCCTCGTTCATCGGTGCGGGTGTTTCGCTGGGCTGGACCCGGGTGGCGCGGGTGGTGGCGGGGGCGGTGGCTTGCATGGGGGTCAGAACGCCGAGGTGGCGAACCTCCGTCGCAGTTTTTCGCGCAGGACGATGGCGCCCAGATTGAGCGCCATGACCAGGGCGATGAGGTAGAGCGTGGTAGCGAAGACCATCGGCTTGGCGGCATCGGAGTCGGGCGACTGGAAGCCGAGGTCGTAGATGTGGAAGCCGAGGTGCATGAACTTCTGGTCGAGGTGGACGAAGGGGATGATGTCGGAATCGTTCCAATGGCCGTCGATCGGCAGGCTGGGTGCGAGCTTAACCACCCCCACCAGCATCAGCGGCGCAACCTCGCCGGCGCCGCGCGCCATGGCCAGGATCAGCCCGGTGAGGATCCCGGGCAGCGAGGCGGGCAGGACGATGCGCTGGATGGTTTGCCACTTCGAGGCGCCGCAGGCGAGGCTGCCCTCGCGCGCGCCGCGCGGCACCGCCGCCACCGCCTCCTCGGTGGCGACGATCACCACCGGCACCGTCATCAGCGCCAGGGTCAGCGCCGCCCACAGGATGCCGCCGGTGCCGAAGGTCGGGTTGGGCAGCTGCTCGCTGAAGAACATCGCGTCGATGTTGGAGCCGACGATGTAGACGAAGAAGCCCAGCCCGAACACTCCGAAGACGATCGAAGGCACCCCGGCGAGGTTGTTGACCGCGATGCGCACCGCGCGCACCAGCACGCCCTGGCGTGCGTACTCGCGCAGGTAGATCGCCGCGATCACCCCGAAGGGGGTGACCGCGATGCTCATCAGTAGGGTCATCACGAAGGTGCCGAAGATGGCGGGGAAGATGCCGCCCTCGGTGTTGGCCTCGCGCGGGTTGTCCCACACGAAGTGCCACAGGTTGCTGGCGCACCAGGCGGCGCGTCCGCCCAGACCGAGCTGGTTGGGGAAGTGGAAGCTGAGCACCTGCCCGAGTGGGATGCTGCGGGTCTCGCCGCCGGCCAGGCGCAGCACCAGCTGGTGGTTGCGCTGGAGCTCCTCGAGCGACTTGGCGCGCGCGGCGAGGTCGGTATAGGTCGCCTGCAGGCGCGCGATCTCGGCCTTGGCGGTGGCGGCCTCCGCGCCCGCGCCCGCGCCG
>JAYVMM010000523.1:0-5232 GCA_043758975.1 Planctomycetota bacterium
TTCCAGCGCGCGGTGGTGGCGAACCCAGACCTCACTGAGCTGGCGGCCAAGCGCATCACTCCGCATTCTTACCTCGTCTCGTTCTCCACATTGCTGTTCGGCGGCGGCTGCACCATCCGCTCGGTCAACGAGCTGATGATGCACGAGAGCCTGAGCACGACGGCCCGCTACACGCCGATCCCGGTCGAGGACATGCGGCGGATCTGCCGCACGGCACACCCGAGGGCATAGCCATGCAGCGCGAGGTCGACGACTACGTGGCGCAGAGGAAGGCCGAGAGGCTGATGCCGGCGACCCTGGCGCGCGATGTGGAGGCGCTGGGCCGCTACGTCCGCTTCCTCAAGCACCGTGGTTGCCGGCGCTGGGTTGACGTCACGCCAGCCGATCTGGATGCCCTGTTGGCAGATCTCGCTGCTCGCGGTCGCAAGCGCGCGACCATGACCGGCACTGCGTCCATCCTCCGCTGCTTCGGGACCTGGCTCCAGGAGCGCGGCAAAGTGCTCCGCAATCCGGCACGCGACCTCCCAATCCCGGACGACATCATCCCCGAGCTGCCCAAACCGCCGTTGGAGGATGCCCAGGTCGCCGACATCATCGACCGCCTGCCACGGCGCAGCGTTCGCGATCTGCGGAATCGAGCGATCATTGAGGTGATGTACGGCTGCGGCCTACGGCTGAACGAGGTCGTGATGCTGGACATGGCGCACCTCGACCTCGACCTCGCCCACCGCACCCTGTTCGTCGACAATGGCAAGGGCGGCAAGGATCGCATCCTACCACTGATGAGCGGGGCGCTAGGCGCGCTGCGGGATTATCTGGCGCTGAGGCGATCCCTGCTGGCCGGGCCAGATAGTGGCGCGGTGTTCCTCAACCACCGTGGGCAACGGATCAACCGGTCGGCGGTGAAGGGGTGGATTCGCTTCCTGTCGGGGAAGCACCCCGACAAGCCGCCCTTCCATGCCCACCTGTTCCGGCATAGCATCGCCGTGCACCTTCTTCGGCGGGGAGCCGACATCCGGCACATTCAGGAGTTCCTGGGCCATGCCCGGCTGGATACGACGAAGGTCTACCTGCGGCTGGTGCCGGGGCACCTGAAGGAGGACTACGATGAGGCGATGCCGGAGATCGACGTGCGGGTGTAAGTCCAGTCACAATTGGGGCGGCGCTGTGCGTCAGCCAATTCTGTGATGAGGTTCTAAGTCCTGGCGCAGCGGCCTCATGCATTTAGCGTATTGACGGTGCATCCGACCTGCGTTGGTACGTGCTCACCGACCAGCCCAAGATAGGCTCCAAGAATGGCCGAACGAGTCATGGCAAAGGCCAATCCGGCGATGCTCCGGTGGGCACGCGAGACCAGGGGATACACCCTGGAGCAGGCTGCAGAGTCTCTCAAAATCGACCCGGGCCTTCTCGCTCAAGCTGAGCGTGGTGACGCCAAACTGTCATTTGCGAAGCTGCGACAAGCAGGGGAGAGGTACAAGCGCCCCTTGGCTGTATTCTTCCTGCCCAAGCCACCTGAGGCCCAGCCGGGCGTCGCCGATTTCCGGCGATTGCCGGAAGCGCAAGGGCATCCCTATTCACCGAACTTGCTGTTCCAACTGCGTCGTCTTGCGCACAAACGTTCGGTGGCGATACGGCTCGCCGAGTTCGCTCCGCTGAGGAATTGGGACTTTGTCGGCTCGGTTGCCATGGGCTCTGACCCGGAGGCCATTGGCGCGCTCATCCGGCAGCGGTTCAACCTACCCATGGCGGTGACCAGCCGGTGGCGTGACCAGTACGCCCAACTGAATGGATGGCGTACTGCGGTCGAGGCCACCGGAGCACTCGTGTTCGCCGTGCAACGGGTATCTGTCAGCGAGATGCGTGGCATGTCGATTGCGGAAGTCCCCTTCCCCGTCATTGCGCTCAACCGCGCCGATGCACCATCGGCACGACTCTTCTCCCTCCTGCATGAGTTCACCCATCTCCTGATCGGGAGATCAGGTCTGTGCGATGATTACGAGGCGGGTGACTACCTCAACAATGAGGAAGCGCGGCGGGTTGAGGTGTTCTGTAATGCAGTGGCAGCCTCGGCGCTCATCCCCATGGACGCGGTGCGCAGCCTGGTTCAGCGCCGCCGCGACGGTGGATGGGAAGAGGGAGAGCTGCGTGCACTGGCAGATCGGCCTGGTCTCAGTGCCGAGGCGTTTCTCCGCCGGCTTGTAGTGATGGGGATGGCAAGCGCCCAAGAATATGAGGCAATGCGCCGTGAATGGCAGGCTCGATCCGCGCCCGCGCTCAATGTGGATGCGCAAGAAGACGCGGAGGAGGGGCAAAGCTTTGGCGAAAAGGGGTACGAGGTTGTCCTGCGGACCCAGGGTGAGAACTACGTCAGAATGATCATCGATGCCATGCACAGCGAAGCCATCACTGCCGCCGACGCGTCTGACTTCCTCGATATGAAACTCAAGCATCTTGCAGGTCTCGAAGGCACCCTGGTAGGTGGCTGAGGCGGGTGCCTACGTACCCCTTCGATTCCGGTGCCTTCATCAATCCGTACAGGCGCTACTACCCGATGGATCTGTTCCCGGGATTCTGGGCAGAAGTAGCTGTGCGCATCGCCAGCGGTGACATTGTATCGAGCGAGATCGTGCGTGATGAAATCGACGAGAAGGATGATGTCCTAAAGGAGTGGGTATGAGATCAGGCGGGCCTCTTCGTCCCCGTGGACGATGCGCAACAGGATTGGGTGACGCGGATTCTCGCAGACTATCCGACCTGGGTAGACGTGCAGGCAAGCCGGAACGATGCTGACCCATTCACCATCGCACTGGCAAAGGTCCGCAATCTGGCTGTTGTAGGCGACGAAGCCGGTGGCAGCCAGCAGAACCCGAAGATCCCATTTGTCTGCAAGCAGCTTGGCGTGCGGTTCCTGCGCGTCGTGGATTTTATCCGCGAGATCGGTCTGAGGTTCTAATGGATGGCGCACCAACGACGTTGCAACCCACCGCCTTTGAGTAGGATCGCCAAGGTGATGACCTCCCTCAAATCGGTCAACTTGAGGCAGCCGTGCGAGGTGAGGACAGCTCGCCGCTCACGCCGTGGCATTTTAGCCAAGGCGCGCATGTGGAGGTCGCCGCGGTCAACTCACGCCAGCACCTCGCCGTGCATCGTACCCATTTTGGATTCTACCCTCTCGCACATGGGCTCAAATAGCGTAACTCATTTCACCCCACAGGTTGGTGAAACCAGACATACTCCATATCGCGTCTATGACTTCGAGACGGGACGATTCTTGCAGAGAGATCCACTTCCAGTATCTAGAAAAATTTCAGATCATTCAATCGGTAATGCGTTGGGAATATAGAATGGGTGCCTGGGAATTCGTCAACCGTATTGCCCGAACTCCCTGCCAACCAGCAGGGCGACCGCGGGCCCAGGTGCAGCGAACGATCGCGCCGCGACCGGCGGTCAGCCCGCTCAGTCCTTCCACTCGCCCGGGCGCACCACCTTCTTGATCATCTCCACCAGCTCGTCGGTGGTCGGCGAGGTCGAGGAGGGCTCCTCCTTCGGTACCAGCAGCTTGGCGCCGCCGCCGGCCATGCCGCTGGGCGCATTGAGCGCCAGCTCGGGCCCGGGGAAGTCCTTGATCACCAGCACCAGGTCGCTGACGTCGTAGAGGCGCGTCACGGTGTCGCCGGCGATCTCCTTGTCGGAGAGGAAGATCGCGCCGTGGATGAAGCCGATGTGGATGCCGGCCAGGGTCTTGACCCAGGTCAGCACGTTGCCGAGCGACATGTCGCTGGCCTTGAGCGTGATGGTCGAGCCCAGCGCACTCACCGCCGGCGCGACCACGATGTTGGCGCCGGTGATCTGGCGCAGGAAGTCGGCGACCGAGTCGATCGAGGCTTCCTTGAAATCGACGGTGACCTTCTGGGTCAGCCCGGCGGTCAGGCGCGCGCCGCCGGAATCCCCGCCCGGTGCGGTGACGATCAGATTGTTGCCCCAGCGCGAGATGGTCATGCCGCCGCTGTCGGCTGCTGAAGTGGCGGCGCCAAGGGCCGGCGCCAGTAGGGGGGCGAGAAGGGCGATCGCAGGGAGGAATGCACGCATAGGGCCTCCGGATCTGCTTGAATTATGAGCAACCTCCAGTGTCCAGGGAAGCGCTATCCGGCCCTGCTGGCGCCCGGCAGTGAGCCGCCTGGGCCGTCGGCGGTCGCACTTCGTCAGCGTCACTCCGCGGCGAGCGCAGCCAGCACCTCCTCGGCATGGCCCTTGACCTTGACCTGCCGCCACGCGTGCAGGATGGCGAGGTCGGGGCCGACCAGAAAAGTGCTACGCACGATGCCCATGTACTCGCGCCCGTAGTTGGTTTTCAGCGCCCACACCCCGAGCTTCTCGGCCAGCACGTGCTTCTCGTCGGCGAGCAGCAGGAAGGGCAGCTGGTGCTTGGCGATGAAGGAGGTGTGGCGCTTGACGCTGTCCGGGCTCACCCCGATGACCTGCCAGCCGGCCTTCTGGGCGGCGCGGGTGACCAGAGAATCGCGGAAGTCGCAGGCCTCGGTGGTGCAGCCGGGGGTGTCGTCCTTGGGGTAGAAGTAGAGCACCCAGCGGCTACCGAGCATCTCCTTGGCGGTGTGTAGCCGACCGTCCGAGCCGGGCAGGGAGAAGGCGGGGATTTTGGCCATGGCGGCGTCCTTGGCGGGTTGCCCGGGTGTAGGGCCAGGCGCGCCCGCGCGCAAGCGTGGCGGGTCTGAGCGCATGCCATAGGCAGCTTCCGGCCTGACCGGCCTGACCGGCCTGACCGGCATGACCGGCGCGCCTCCGCGCTTGCCGGGCAGGCGAGGCGTCCACCATGGCCAATGGAGACGCCATGCTCACCAGCAGTTTCATCTTCGCCAAAGGCATGACCGAGGACGTCGAACGAGCGCTGTGGGGACGTGGCCTTTTGACCTGGGAGCTGCTGCGTCGCCATCCCGGCGAGGCCGCCGAAGTGATGGGCCCGGCGCGCTCACAGAAGCTGGTCGAGTCGGTGGGCGAGGCCGAGCAGGCGCTCGCGCGCAACGACGCCGCGTGGTTCAAGTCGGTGTGGCCGGAGCGCGAGCTGTGGCGGCTGTGGCGTGGGCTGTGCCCGCCCGAGGGCATCGCCCTGGTCGACATCGAGACCACCGGTCTGACCCCCGGCTACGACCAGATCACCGTCATCGGCCTGGCCGACGCCACTGGCGCGCGCGTCTTCGTCGCCGGGCGCCC
>JAYVMM010000524.1:0-4370 GCA_043758975.1 Planctomycetota bacterium
TCAGCGCCCCCGCGGCCGCGCCCGCCGCCGCCGGCGGCGCCGACACCGACCTCTGGCAGGCGGCCGAGCGCGAGAGCCACCACCTCTTCGCCCTCATCGGGACCCTCGGGCGCCAGGTGCTCGACCCCCGTCCGCGCTACACCCCCGGCCTTGCCGCCTCCGAACTCTTCGCGCCGGCCTTCGAGGATGCACGCGGCGCTCTCGGCGCTGCGGCAACGCTGGCGATCAGCGCCGGCACCCCGGCGCTCGCCGCCGAGCGCACCATGGCCGACCGCCTGCTCCGCCTGCTGGTCGCCCTCGCCCTGCGCGCGCAGGGCGGGGGCGGCACCCTGGCCCTGAGCGCAGGGCCGGCGCCCGGCGGCGGCGGGGTGCGCTTCGCCATCACCGGCGGCCCCGCGCCCTGGGGCGAGGCCCAGGTCGCCGCGCTCTACGCCGCGGTGACCGCCAGCGCCGCTGCCGCTGCCGGGCAAGCTGACCTGCTCGCCGCCTACCTGCTGGCCTGCCACCATGGCGGCGCGCTCACCATCCACCGCGCGGCGCCCGCCGGCCCGGGCTTCGAGCTGGTGCTGCCTCTCGACCCCGTGCTGGTCGCCGACCAGGTCCCGAGCGCGTCCTGGATCGACGACCTGCTGACCTTCCAGCAGGACGCCTGAAGCGAGCGGCAGGGGAGGCACCGATGGCCCCTGCCGACCATCGCCTGCTGTGCGGCGCGCTCATCGGCGCGGTGCTGTTCTTCCTCAGCCTTACTCACCTGTGGCCGCTGGTCGACTTCCCGTGCTTCCCCGCCGGGGACGCCTGGCGCGGCCAGGCTGAGGCGCTGTGCCAGCGCCAGGGCATCGCCATCCCGCACAGTGGCGCCGCCCGCCAGCTGTGGGTCGATGTCGCGGCGCTCGACTACCTCGAACGGCGCTTCGGCCAGCCCGCCACCCAGCAGCTGGTGCGCGACGGCCTGCCGCTGGTCGCCCACCGCGTCACGCTCAAGGCCGGCGGCGCCGCCGACAGCGTGGTGGTTCTGCTGGGCGAGGGCGGGCGCATCGTCGGCTGGGAGCGCACCCTGCAGGAGGACACCGCCGGGGCGGCGCTGACGCCCGCCGCCGCGGAAGAGCTCGCGCGCGCCGCGCTGGGCGAGAGCCCGGGCGGCGCCCAGGGCTTCACCCTGGTCGAACGCAGCGCCAGCGAGCGCCCTGCCCGCCGCGACCACCGCCTGGTCTTCGAGCGCGCCCACGTGGATGCGGCGGGCCTGCGCGAGAGCCGCGAGGTAGTGGTGGCGGGGCGCCTGGTGGCCAAGTCCTGGGGCAGCGTGGTGGTACCCGCCGACGAGCAGCGCGCCGCGCGTGCGCGCCAGGCGCCGAGCAGCGGCCTGCAGGTGCTCGGCGAGGCCGGCTTGGCCCTCGGCGGCCTGGGCGCGCTGTGGGTGTTCCTCGCCCGCCTGCCGCGCGGCCAGGTGCGGCTCGGACCGCCGGCGCGCTGGGCGGCGGTGGCATGGGCGCTGCTGATGGTGGTCAACCTGCTGCAGCAGGCCCGCCTGTTCGAACGCTGGGATCCGCTGTGGCCGGGCTGGCTGGCCGACGGCTACCGCCTGCTCTCTTGGTCGCTCGACGACCTCACCGTGGTGCTGCCGCTGTTCGTATTCCTCGCCGCCGCCGACGCTCTCGACCGCGAGCTCCCGGGCGCCAACCAGCGCGGCGCCACCCTGTGGAAGCTGGGGCGTGGCCAGCTGCGCGATCCCGGGGTGGCGCTGGCGTCGCTGCGCGGCTTCGCCGTCGGCTGCCTGTGCGGCGGCGTGCTCGCCGCCGGCGTACTGCTGCTGCGCGCCGCCGGCGCGCGCGTCGGCTTGCAGCCGCGCGATTTCTTCTTCTATCCGCTCAACTCCGCGCTGCCGCTGCTGACCACCATGTGCTTTTTCGCCCACATCGCGCTGTTCGAGGAGCTCGGCTACCGCTTCTTCGCCGGCACCTGGCTGGAGCGCCTCACCCGCCGCCGTTGGCTAGCGATCGCCGCGCCGGCGCTGGTCTACGGCGCGATGCACTCGGCGTTCGGCTTCCTGCCGCCGTGCGAGCCGTTCTGGGCCCGCCCGCTGCTGCTGACCCTGGTCGGGGCGGTGTGGGGCTGGGCGTTCTTCCGCTACGACGCCCTTACCGTGGTGCTGTCGCACTTCACCGCCGACCTCTTCATCTTCAACTGGCCGGCGCTCGCCAGCGGCCAGACCGCGCTGGTCGCCGGCGCCGCGCTCACCATCCTGGTGCCGCTCCTGCCCGGCCTGTTGTGGCTGCTGTGGCCGCCGCGGCGCCCGCCAGCAGGTGCGCCGGCAGGACCGGTTTAGAAAAGGCGCTCCTGGCGGCAGCTGCCGGCGTCGACCAGCTGGGCAGCGCTCAGACCGAGCAGGCGCACCGGCGCGCCGGGGAGCAGCCCATCGAGGATGGCCTGGGCGAGGTCGCGGATGGCGGACGCACCGCCGAGCGCCTCGCGCACGGTGCGCGCGCGGGTGCAGGCGCGGAAGTCGTGGTATTTGACCGTCAGGGTCAGGGTGTGGGCGCGGCAGCCGTGCGCCTGCAAGCGTGCGTCCAGGCCCTCGGCGAGTGCCGCAAGTTCGCGCGCGAGCTCGTCGGAGTTGCCGGTGTCGCGCGCGAAGGTGCGCTCGATGCCAAGCGAGCGCCGCGGGCGCTCGGCGACCACCGCGCGCTCGTCGATGCCTTGAGCGAGCTCGCGCATGGCTGGCGCGCGCGCACCGAACAGCTGCGCCAGAGCGTCATCGCTGAGGGTCGTGATATCGCCCACCCGGCGCAGGCCGCGCGCATGCAGGCGCTGCGCAGTCACCGCGCCCACCCCAGGCAGGGCCTCCACCGCGAGCGCGCCGACGAAGGCGCCGGCGTCCTCCGGCGCCACTGCCACCAGACCGTCGGGCTTGCCGCGGTCGGAGGCCGACTTGGCGACGAACTTGTTCGGGCCAACGCCGGCGCTCGCGGTCAGTCCGGTCGCCGCCTGGATGCGGCGGCGGATCTCCGCCGCCAGGCAGGTGGCCGGCACGATCCCGGGATGACTGGCGGTGACGTCGAGGTAAGCCTCATCGAGCGAGAGCGGCTCGACCAACGGGGTGCAGGCGAGGAAGATCTCAAGCACCTGGGCCGAGACTGCCGTATAGCGCGGGAAGTCGGGGGGCACGAACACCGCCTCCGGGCAAAGACGCGCGGCCTGGGCGCAGGGCATCGCCGAGCGCACGCCGCGGGCGCGCGCATCGTAGCTGGCGGCGCACACCACTGCCCGGCTGGCTGGCGGTCCGCCGACGATCAGCGGGCGGGCGCGCAGCTCAGGGCGATCGCGCTGTTCCACCGAGGCATAGAAGGCGTCGAGATCGACGTGGATGATCGCCCGCGCCGGCGGTGCCGGCAGCGGACCGCGCAGCAGGCTGGAGGTCGCGGCCATGACCGCAGTGTGGCCCGGAGCGCTTATGGGTCAATAAAAACCTAATTTGATCCGCACCCATACAAGCGCGTGCTGGCCCGGACCTGGACCCAGATCTCAGTGCAGCTCAGTGCAGCTCAGTGCAGCTCAGTGCAGCTCAGTGCAGCTCAGTGGCTGGTGGAAGCTGCCGGCGCCTCGCCGTCGGCCTCACCGGCCTCGCCGGTTTCGCCGGTTTCGACGGCGCCCACGATGCGCTCCAGGCGCTCGCGGAACGGGGCGCTGATCTTGCCCGCGAATTCGATGATGCGCGCGTGCTTGACCTCGCTGACACGCTCGCTGAGGACGGTCGCCATGTCCTCACGCGACATGCCGCCGATGGCTTGGCCCTTGTCGAGAGCATGGAGCAGGAGCTTGGCGGCGGCTTGCTTGGGGGTCATGGCGGGTTCCCGGGTTGATGGACTGCAGCGTAGCGGCGCCTGCCAAAAGCCAACCACAGGCGCCAGCTGCAGGCGCAAACCGTTGCCCCAATTACCAGTTGGCTTGCCGGTCGGGAGCGGAACATGCGACCTGTGCGTACGCGCATGACCTCCTGGCGCGGGTTGCACCTGGACCGCAGCGACTTACCTGCCGCCGGACGGGGCTGTTACCAGCTGACAAAATTGAACTCTTTTGTATTCTTTTTATATCATGAAGTTTACGAAATGGGCGCGACAGGAGGGGCTATCGTGGGCAACCGCCTACAGGTTGTTCCACTCCGGTATGCTGCCAATTCCATCGCAGCAGCATGATACGGACACGATTCTTTCTTGTTGATCCGCCGGTGGAGAGTGGGTCTCAGTACATGGTGTATGCTCGTGGAGAGTGGGTCTCAGTACATGGTGTATGCTCGGGTCTCATCCTCTGATCAGAAGAAGGATCTCGACCAGCAGACAGCGCCGAAGGACCTAACCCAACGGCGCCATTGAATT
>JAYVMM010000525.1:0-6307 GCA_043758975.1 Planctomycetota bacterium
CTCCCGCCAGGGGTGGGGAGCCTGTAGCTGTAGCCCGCACCGCGGTGGCCGGTGAACTCCATGTCCAGGCGCGGGGAGCACCGCCCCCCACCCAATACATCCCGGTCGGATCGATGCGATTGAAGGGGTCGTCCCCTCCAGGAATTGCCGAGTGGAATGGAATCAGCCCTTCTCCGTAGCAAGTGGATCGCGATGGAGTGCGAATGAAACGGCCAACAACGCAATTTATTTTCGGCATCATGGGCATAAATGCGTCCATCGAATAATCGCGCCGTTAGATCGTCTCAACAAGATCCTCGCTGACGCGCAGCTTCATCCAGCCCAGAATCACGAGATTGCGTATGGATTTTGCAGTCGACAACCGCTTCTCGGTATTGTCCCAGGTCTTCTTCCACTTCAGAATGTATTGGAAAAGATCTTGCTCCGTCACCTCCTGCCCTGGCTTCTCGCGCTTGATCTCTCGGCTGGCAAAGAGGATTGTCACCATCTCCTCCGCTTGATCAGTGCTCTTGATACGGCTGAATAAGTCGACGGCTTTGACAATCTTACGCTCGTGAAGGGTGATCGTCTCAAGGTAGGTGCTGGCCGCGGTGCGGCGCATCGAGCTCGAGCAAGGTCCGCTGCTCTATGCCTCGATGGTCACCCCCTTCAGCGCGCTCGCGGCGTCGACCAGGCGCCTGGTGCGCGGCACCCTGCTGAGCGAACTCGCGGCGGTGCTCGGCGCGGTACTGGTGGCCTGGCTGCTCACCCGCCTGCTGATCCAGAGCCGGCTGCAAGTGCAGCAGGCGCGCCGCTCGGCCAACGACGCGCGTCCGCCTGGCGGCGATGGGCAGCTACCGCCTGATCCGGCGCCTTGGGGTCGGCGGCATGGGCGAGATCTGGCAGGCCGAGCACGATCTCCTGGCGCGCCCGGCGGCGCTCAAGCTGATCAGCATGGATGCGCTGGCAGTGAGAGTGATCTTGATCCCTGGCCCATCGCCGATCACGATAATTGGCAATCATCGAATGAGGGCCATGTCCTGATGTTTCCCAAACCCGTTTCCGGCCCCAAGAGGGGTCATTCGGGAAACGGGAACTCGGGAAACATGCCGTTCGCGCGTTCCGCCAGCACCCTTGACCCCTGCGCGCGGCGTGCCTGATCTGCGTGGGCGAAGGGACTGATGCAGTACGGCGAGCGCAAAGGATACCCGTCCCTTCGCCCCCTCCGATCCTGCCCGCCGTGCTCGGCGTCAAGGGCTTCGCGCTGCGCGCTCGCCGCCTGCGGCGGTGCTTCGCCGCTGGACTTGCAGACGTGTCAGCCTCCGGCAGGGGCTCAGCAAACCGCCGCAGAGGAGGAATTGACGGTGCCAGGGAAGTTGATCTGGGAACGCCAAAATCAGACAAAAATCTGTGCTCGTACTCAGCCTACTATCTGTGGGCCAAGGCGGCCAATGGCCTGAGCGGCGACCTGTTCGTCAACCTCACGATCAAGTTCACCATGCAGAACATTCCGGACTCGGTGTTCTGGCTCTTAGACTGCGGATGCTGCTTAACCTTGGTAAATGTTACAGCTGCCGCGCCAGCTCGGCGGCTCGACGAGCGCGGTGCCGTGCCATGATCAGCAGCACGACAACCACGGTCAGTCCGACGCTGATAACGAAGCTGAACCACAACCGAGGGTTTGCCATATAGTTGAAACCCAGGTTCCAGCCGACCGGAATTTCAATATCGGTCGCGAGCAGTACGAGAAGCGTGCGGTACAACCGCCCCATGGGGTAACGATCCACCTCGGGGGAAGGCTGTGGTACTATGCTGCCGGCCTCATCGATGAGGACTCCGCAGGTTTCGGCAAAGACGAAGGACTGATCACCATCGAACATCCGAGCAGCATTGGTGCGCCACCACCCCGCTGCCTCCGGATTTTTAGCGGCGAGCACCTCCATCGCCGATGTCACCTTCACGACATAGCCATGAGCCTCGCGGACACTGCCCGTGGCTAAGCCGAGGAGAGGCCGAAAGAAGCCCCTTGGACCGGCCAGCACGCCAGCAGATGGAATGGTGCGAGTACCCGACGTCGGGATCTCCAAGCCAATCCTTGCCTGTCGGATGGACTCGGGCGCTTCGCCTGGCGGGAGGGAGGTGATTCGTAGTCGCTGCGGCATGGCTTGCCATGAGGACACATCGGAAATTTCATTGCCGCAAATACCCAGAGCAGACGCAGCTATCGATGCGAATACCTGCGCAATGCGGCAATTTCGGCGAGCAGTTCTGGGTCGCGTAACCCTTGCCGTTCAATCTGGCGCAATGCCTGCCTCAGATCACCCAGCCACTCTGAAGCGGTCGTGTACGCTGTAGCCCGCACTGCTTCCGGCGGGCTAGGATCGGAATCGAGCGCACGCAGTCGTTCGATAACTATTCCAATCGTTCTATAGATCTCACTTGGTGATAGCGTCATCGATCGTCCCTGCCAATGCCGGGGTCGCATTCTTCACCGATGTGAAAAATAAGGAAATGCGCGCAGGGGACCTCATGGCCCCCTGTTCCACATGTTCAGAAGGGAAGTAGCAATGTCCATATATGACTGCTCCGGCCAAATCCACCCATTCCACGCATTAGCCCGTCTGCCATCGATTTAGGCTTCCCCTACAACGATCGCCATGTCGTAGTGAGGCAGGGCGCACCGCACGGATGATAGCGGACTGTCACCGTGTCCCGGGGCCGCTTGCCCGCACGGGGCCGAGGTCCGTTCAGGGATGGGGTCGGCGGCGCGGGAGCGGGCGAGACAGGACCGAAGAACGCTCCAGTGTGGACGCGCCGGAGCGCGATCAGGGCTTGTAGTCCTGCGGGCGGTAGCCCCTCTTGAAGGGGTTGTCGCCCACCGGGGTGATATCGGCCTTGTCCGGGATCTTGCCCTCGAGCCCGGTCGCCCAGTAGCAGGCGTTGACCAGCAGGCGGCGCAGCGCCTCATTGTCCCAGTCGGTATGCTCGCCCATCTTGCCGAACATGGTGGAGGTGAAAACGCGTGCCGGCTTGCCTGATGGCCCGGTGTAGGTGCGGGTCCAGGCCACCGGCATCATCGGCGTGTTCTTGGGGCCGGCGAGCGGCGGATCGCTCGGGTTGACCCCGGTCAGCACCTGGCCCATGACGAGCGGGGTCGAGCCGGCGAGCAGCGGGAGCTTGACCTGGTAGACGTCGGTGAAGCACCAAATCTCGCCGTCCTTGATCCCACGCAGGATGGGATTGGCCTCCTCACCCGGCGCGAATACCCCGCGCGTGCTCTCGTGGCCGTGGTTGCCCCAGTGGTTGACCCAGGTCTCCCCGAGCACCAGACGGCCCCAGCCGCCCTCGAAGCCGGCGACTGAGCTGTTCCAGGTGTACTTCTTGTAGGTCGAGGGCTCATTGCCGAAGGCGAAGGCGTGGGTGGCGGTGCGCAGTCCGATGATGCCCTTGCCGGCATCGCAGTAATCGATGATGTGCTTCATTTGCTCGTCGGGCAGGGCGCGGAAGCGGGTGAACATCACCATCAGGTCGGCGCCATCGAGCGCCTCGAGGCCAGGGATGTTGTCCTTGACGTTGGTGTCGATCACACCGGTCGCCTTGTTGATCGCGAACAGCACGGTGCAGGTGAAGCCGTGGTGCTCGCTGAGGATGTGCGCAATCAGCGGCATGCCCACTTCCGAGAAGTATTCGTCGTCGCCGGTGACGAACACCACCTTCTTGCCCTTGCCTGGGCCGTCCTTGCCCTCGAACACCACCCACGGCTTGTCCTCGGCGCCCAGCGGGGCCGCGGCAAGCGCGCCGACGGCGACGAGCGCGCCGGCGAGCAGCAGGAGGAGGCGGGGGCGACAGGGAGCGTGCAGCATGGGCGGTGTCCTTGGTCAGGGTGCGGTGCGCGGATGATGACGCGGCCCCGCCGGGAGGGGAGCGGCTATTTCGGCTATTTGGTGGGAGCGGGGTTGGCCTGCAGGTAGGCGTCGACGTCCTTGGTCACCACCAGCTTACCCCACATGATCACGTAGTGGCCGGGGAAGGTGCAGACGTACTCGTAATCGCCCGGTTCGCTCGGCGCGGTCATCAGCAGGGTGTCCTGCTGGCCGGGCTCGATCAGCTTGGTCGACGCCAGCACCGCCTTGTCCTTGGGCACGTAGGCCTTGCCCTCGGCGTCGGGCTTGGGCGGCATGGTCAGCGCGGCCTGTCCGACCTTATCGCGCGTGCCGGGCATGATCACCACCAGGTTGTGCGGCATGGCGTCGAGGTTGCGGAAGATGAGCTGGAAGGGCTTGCCGGCCTCGACCACCAGGCGCGCCTGGTCGTAGCGCATTTGCTCGCGCACGGTGTTGAGGATGAAGACGTTCACCCCCACCTCGTGCAGGGCGGCGCGCACCGCCTTGGCGTCGTCCGCGTTGGCCATCACGCTGCTGAGCTCGCGTGCCACCCCGATCGCCTCGGCCACTTCGGCGCTGGTGCGGTTGGCGAGCGCGATGGTCTTGATCCAGGCGATGATGCCCTGGGCGGCGCGTCCAGCGGGCTTGACTGACCAGGCCTCGCGCGGCAGCTGCTTGAGCGCCTGCGCCGCCGCACCGACCTGTTCGCCGCTGGCGAGCAGGGTGCATAGCGCGGAAAACACCGCCTTTTGTTCGCTCGCGCAGGCGAGTGCGGCGCGGATGGCGGCGCGGCGCAGGTTGCCGGCGGGGTCGCCGGCGAGGGTGAGCTTCACCGCTTCGCGCGCCGCCGGGGTCGGCCCGGTGTGTGCCACCTCGTGGCGGTCGCCGTCGAGCACGCTGACGGTGAAGCCCTCCATGCGCCTGAAGAAATCGCCATCGGTGCGGTTCCACACCGTCACCGCCTCGAGCGCGTGGCTGCCGCCGAGGTCGACCTCCCACCACGGCTGATCCTCCTCTTCATTGGTGTGGGTGGAGGTGCCGGCGCCGTAGTTGCCGTCGGTCTTGCCGTCGATGGCGTGCTTGGCCTCGCCGCCGAAGGCGGTGCTCGACTGGCGGGCGGTACCGCCGGTGGCGATGTTGGCGCCGCCGCTGAAGACCTCGACCTCGGCCAGGGTCAGGGTGCCCTTGCGCGGCAGCTGCACGCGCACGAAGCGCCCGCTGCAGCCCTTCTCCTTGGCCAGCGCGCTCACCAGCTCGGCGGGCAGCGCGCCCAGCAGGGGCAGCACGCGCGCGCCGGCGGTCGCGCGCAGCTTGGGGTCGGGCAGCAGCGCGAGCGCGCCGAGCACGTCGATAAGCGCCGCCGGGTTGGCGCCGGCGGCGGTCCATTGCTGGTCGACGCTGCCGTCGGCGACCATGAGCGCGGCGAGCGCCGCCTGGCGCAACGGCTCCGGGCTACTGCGCTGGGCGAGGGCGGCGATCTCAGCGCGGCCGCCGGCGAGGTCGCTTGCTGGCTGCAGCAGCAGGAGATGGCAGGCATCGGCGAGCGCCGGGCCGCCGGCCTCGGCGAGCGGGCGGATCATGCCGAGGAGGGTGGCGAGCGCGCTCTGGTTGCGGTTCTTGGCCAGCGCCTGCAGCGCGGCCAGGCGCATCGCCGCGGGCGCATCCGCGCGCGCGAACATCGCCTGGTAGACCGGCTCGCTCGGCGGCAGCTTGGCGAGGTCGGCGGTGCCGACGCCGCTGAGGATGTACTCGATGCCCTTGGGGTTGTCCTTGGCCAGCGCCTTGCCCTCGGTGATGGCGTTCTTCCACCAGGGCGTGAGCTGGCGCATGGTCTCCTTCAGGCAGTAGGTGAGATAGTAGTCCATCGGCTGCTTGAGCGCCGTGAGCGCGACGTCGGCGGCCTCCCACTGCTGGTAGAAGCTTGCCGCGCGCACCGCCTCCAGGCGCACGCGCGGGTTCTCATCCTCGGCCTGGACTTTGAACAGCGCGAGCGCCTCGGGCACGCGGTCGCGCCAGTAGCACAGCACGTGGGTGGCGGCGGCGCGCGCGTGGAAGTCGCTCGAGCGCAGCAGGCGCTTGAGCAGCGCGACATCGACCACGTTGTGCCATTGGTGGACCCAGAGCGCCTCCATGAGGTGGTGCTGGTAGGCGGGATCGTTGGCGTCTAGCCCGGCGGACCACTTGTCGACCGCACTGATGACCTCGGCGGCGGGGTGCTTGCCGAGCTCGAGCTTGGCGCGCGTGCGCACGTCGTTCTCCGGCGTCTTGAGCAGCTCGCACAGCGAGCCCACCGCTTGGCCGTCGATGGCGGGCGGGGTCAGCAGCGGGCGGTTCTCGCAGGTGATGCGGTAGATGCGCCCATGCTGGTGGTCGCGGTTGGGGTCGCGGAGATGGTGCTGCATGTGGCCGATGATGGAGTTCGACCAGTCCATGAAGTAGAGCGA
>JAYVMM010000526.1:0-2374 GCA_043758975.1 Planctomycetota bacterium
GGTGCCGTCGGGCAGACTCTGCGACGAGATGTAGAGCAGGTTCTCAAGCCCGGTCATTTGCTGCTCGAGCGGGCTGGCGACGGTGGCGGCGATGGTCTCAGGGCTGGCGCCGGGGTAGTTGGCGTTGATCTGGATGATCGGCGGCACCACTTCCGGGTATTCGCTGACCGGCAGCTTCCACATCGCCAGCAGGCCGAGCATGACGATGAACACCGACAGCACGCTAGCGAAGATCGGCCGCTCGATGAAGTACTGCGGCAGTTTCACGGCTTGGCCCCGGCGCCCGGCTTGCTCGTCTCAGCGGTGGCTTTGGCCGGGGCGGCAGGCGCAGCGCCGCCCGCCGCCGGATTCGCCGGCGGCGACGGCTGGCCCGGCGCTCCTGCCCCGCCCGGCGCCCCCGTCCCGCCCGGAGGGGGGTCGAAGGCGAGGGTCTCCATCGAGGCCGGCGCCGGCTGGATCTTCATGCCAAGGGACATCTTGGCGAAGTTGTTGACTGCCACGCGGTCGTCCGCCTGCAGGCCGCTGAGCACCACGCGGTATTGCTCGACCGCGTCGCCGAGCTGGACCGGGCGGTTCTGGAAGCTGCCGTCTGCGCCAGCGACGAAGACGTAGCGGGTGGTGAGCTGGGCCATCACTACGCGCTCGTTGACCAGCAGGGTGCGCTTGGGCGCCTCGAGCTGGAGCTGGATGCGGGCGAAGGCGCCGGGGGTGAGCACGCGCTGCGCATTGTCGAGGGTGGCACGCACGCGGATCGCGCCGCTCGTGCTGTCGATCTGGTTGTCGACAAACACCACCGTGCCGCGGTGGGGGAAGCCGCTCTCGCCATTCAGCCCGACCTGCACCGGCACCGACTCCCCGCCGGAGGCGGAGGCGCGCAACCGTGCACCAACCTGGTGCCAGGTGGTCTCGTCGATGTCGAACACCGCATAGACCGGGTCGACGCTGAGGATGGTGGCGATGAGGGTGGCCGGCACCGGGCCGCCGCCCTGGACCAGATTGCCGGCGGTGGTGATGACCTTGCCGATGCGCCCGCTGATCGGCGCCTGCACCTTGGTGTAGCCAAGGTCGAGGCGGGCGGCGTCGAGCGCGGCCTTGGCCGCGGCGACGTCCGCGCGCGCGGTCTCGACCGCGGTCTGCTCGTCATCGTAGGCCTGCTGCGCCAGCACCTTCTCTGCCACCAGCTGCTTGCCGCGGCTGAGCTGGAGCTCGGCCTGGTGCTCTCTCGCCTGGGCGCGCGCGAGGTCGGCCTCGGCCTTCTCCACCGCGGCGATGAAGGGCTTGGGGTCGATCTCGAGCAGGAGCTGTCCGGCGCTGACCTCCACTCCGTCGCGGATGAGCACCTTCTCGACCACCCCGCTGACGCGCGGCTTGAGGTCGACCTGCGAGATCGCCTCCAGGCGTCCGGTGATCTCGCGCTCCACCGCGAGCTCGCGCACGATGGGCGTGGCCACCCCGATGGGGATGGCGGGCATCTCGTGCTGGCCGCCGCCGCCAGGGCCGCCCTCGGGGGCGTGCTGGGCGCAGGCGCTGAGGAGGGCGCCGGCGGCGAAGAGGCTGGCGGAACGCTGCATGGTGACTCCGGGCGGCGGACGCATCGAGCCTTAGAGGCTCATGGTGTCGATGAGCTGGCGGGTGATACTGAGGAAGGACTGGTCGGGGTGGGAGCGGATCAACTGGGTGCCGTATTCGATCACCGCCCACACCAGGCGTGCCTGCGCCGCCGGGCTGCCCGGGAAGCGCACGTGGCCTTGGTTGCGGCCCTCCTCGAGCCAGCGCGCGAGGATGCTGAGCTTCTCGTCCACCAGGCTGTTGAGGCCCTTCTGGACGGGCTCCGGGAGGACGGCGAATTCGGCCTGCAAGAGGTTGATAGGACAGCACTTTTGACCAGAGCAAGTATGCTCGGCGATGTGCCCGCAGAGGGCGATCAGGCGTTCGCGCACGTTGGGATGGGCACAGGTCAGGGCGCGCTCGCGCTCGCGCGTGAGTTCACGCAGGCGTTCGACCAGGGCCACTCCGAGGTCGGCTTTGCTCGGGAAGTGGTAATGGATGCTGGCCGTGCGGATGCCGACCTTTTCAGCCAGGTCGCGGTAGCTGAACGAGGCGTAGCCGACCGTGCCCAACAGCTCGCTCGCGGCTTCGAGCAGGATCTCGCGGGTGGTTGGCGCGCTCGCGGTGGTGGTGGGAGGCTGCGGCATGGCACTTGTCTATCTACAGGTAGATAGAGGACAATGGGGCGTCCCGTCCAAGATTAAACAGCGCCGCGCCGCCACTCTCTATCGCCCGCGCACGCGGTGGGCAACACCGCGCCGGAGCATCCCGCAATACGACCCTGGATCGACATCACCGACCAGGCATTTGACGAAAGCCTGATTAA
>JAYVMM010000527.1:0-1919 GCA_043758975.1 Planctomycetota bacterium
GGTGCCGGCGGCGATGCGGTCCTGGTGGCGCCAAACCACCTGGTCGCGGCGCTCGCCGCCTAGTCCGCTGACCGTCCAGTCGCCCTCCGCCGCCACCAGGTATTCGAGCGACACCGCGATCGGCGCGTTGTTGCCCACCGCCAACCGCCAGCGCTCATGCGTGATCCAGCCATCGAGCCGGCCCTTGCCGTCGAAATGCTGGTCGGTTTCGGCGGATTGCTCGTGCACCTGGCTCACCGCCAGCGCGGGGTCATCGCCCAGCGCGAGTTCGACCTTCTGCCCCGGCGGCACGTACTCGTGCGTTGCCAGCGCGCTGTAGCTGAGCGCGCGAGTCGCCGGGTCGACGACGCGGAAGAGGTGCCAGGGGCCATCGGGCAGCGGGCCGTCGGGCAGCTGGTGCTCGGCGTCGTTGCTGAAGCGGTAAAGCTTCTGCGCCTGCTCCGCTCCGAGCTCCACCCGGTAGAGCACCTCGAGCGGCATCGGCTTGGTGGTCTGGATGGCGAGCAGGCGGGTGGTCGCCTGGTTGCGCACCGCCTGCACTCCGCCGATGGTGAAGATGTGGTAGTCGGCGAGGCGGGCGGAGACCACCTCCGCGCGCTGCTCCTCCCCGCCCATCGCCTCTTTCGCGAAGGCATCCGCCGCCGCGGTGGAATTCATGCTGGCCTTGTCCGTCTCGCGCAGGACGGCGCTCCCCTTGCGCATGAGCGCCTGCTTCTCGACCCGCGCGCGGCGCTCGCTGAGCTGCCCGGTGGCGAGGTCGCGGATGCGCTCGACCAGGGTGATGGTGCCAACCACCAGGCGGACCTCGGCGCGCGGATAGTCCTCGCCGGAGCGGTTGTCGACCGCCACCCAGCCCTCGACTTCGGCGGTGGCTTCGGCGCGGTCGGCGCGCAGGACGTAGTCGGCGGCCCAGCTCACCCCGGAGGTGAAATAGCTGATCTCGAAGTGCACCGGGCCCTCGAGCGCGCTCTCGATCTCCCAGACCAGGGTCGCCGGCGCGTGCGGCGGGCTGAGCGTATCGACGATCTCGATCTCCGCCTGATGCTCGAGCGCGCGCAGTTCGAGCGAGGTGGTGTCGATGAGGGTGCCCGCCCATTGGTACTGGATGCGGTTGCGGCCCTTGCGCAGCACCAGCGTGCGCGACTCCTGCACCAGGGTCAGGTCGACGCCATTGTAGATGGTCAGGCGCACGCCCTGGCGCTCCGGCACGGTGACCAGGCCGACGGCGGCGCCGGCCTGGGGCAGGAAGGAGGCGGCGAGGATGAGGATGAAGAGCAGGCGCACTGGCGACCCCCGGCAGGAACAGGTAGTTGCCCTGACTACGGGCGGGCGGTGCGTTTCTTAGGGACTGCCTGCGAGCCTGCCCGGTGGCCCTGGTACAGGCAAGCGCAGGCCGTCCGGCTGTCACGAACAGCTCCTGGCACGCGGCCACCGGCGACGATGCCTGATCATGCATTCGGATGCATCGCCAGCGAAACGTCTACCCCGGTTTTCACCCCTGGGGGCGGACCTGCTCGTGGCACAGCGACCATCCAGCCGCCTGCGGTCGACGGCTGAGCTTGGTGTTGCAACTCCAGCCAAGAACGGCCCCTGGAGGTCAGCGGGAGGGTCGATCCGAGGGTATCTTGTGGTAGCGGTCGCCACGCTTGCGCGGATGGCCGTCTGTGTGAGACGCAAGTACCTCCGCGACCATAGGTGGCAACAGGTGGAAGCCAGTTCAATCAATGAGTTGTGGTCAGTTCCCTCCAGGAGCCTGGTAGTGCGCGCGGCGTTTCTGCTTCTGGCGGCCCTGGTCAATTGCGCCGCCGCCGCCGATGGCTCGTCCTACCTCACGGATGTCCGCCCCCTGCTCGAAACCTACTGTTTTAAGTGCCATTCGCCCGATAAGCACAAGGGCGACCTCGACCTCGCCTCGATCA
>JAYVMM010000528.1:0-3412 GCA_043758975.1 Planctomycetota bacterium
GCTTGCCCTCGATAGCTCATCCTGTCGCGCCCATTTAATCAACTTCATGACATGAAAAGAATATAAAAGAGTTCAATTTTGTCAGTTGGTAACAGCCCCTGCCTGCCGCACTTGACCCCAGTGGGTACGGCGTCAGGCCGCCCGTGTTAGCGTGCGAGCGCGGGCCCCCGCTCCAATTGTTTTTCAGTTATCCGACGGGCGCAGCCCGCCGCCCCCACCGCCTCCGCCGCCACCGCCGCCGCGTGGCGGGCTGGCCGGCGCGCCGAACTCCTGCAGCATGGCCAGCCGGCGCATGGGCTCCAGGCATTCGAGGAAGGCCTGGCGGCGGTCGGCCCCAGTGAGCAGGGCGGCGCCGAGCAGGGCGAGGGCACTCAGCGGCTGCGGGGCGCTGGCGAGGCGCGCGCGCAGCTCCGCCGCGCGCGCATCCGCCGCCAGGCGCGTACGCACCTGCGCCACCAGCCCGGCGACCGCGGCGCCGAACGGCGCGGGGTCGCCCATCAGCGGTGCATCCGGCAGCGCGCTGGGCACCGCCAGCTGGTAGGGGCGCATTGAGAGCGCGCACTCCAGGCGGCAGCGCATCAGACCCTCGACCACCAGCAGCGCCTCGCCGCCGGGCAGCGGGCGCAGGTCGCGCACGAGCGCGAGGGCGGCCACCGGCAGGTAGGCGGGCGAGCCCTCATAGCCGGCCTGCCAGCCGCTCGCCAGGCGCGGCATCGCCAGCCAGCGCTGCCCCGGCTCCTCGGCGGCGAGGTCGGCGGCGAGAGCGCGGTAGCGCGGCTCGAAGACGCGGAAGACCTGCGGCAGGCCGGGCAGCAGCACGTGGTCGGGCAGCGGGAAGAGCGCGACCTGCGGCGGGAGCTCCATGTCGCCCACCGTGCGCCGCTCAGAACAGGCGGTTGAGGCCGTTGAGCGCCGCCACCCGGTAGGCCTCGGCCATGGTCGGGTAGTTGAAGGTGGTATTGATGAAGTACTTGATGGTGTTGGCCGGGCTCTTCTGCGTCATCACCGCCTGGCCGATGTGGATGATCTCGGAGGCCTGGTCGCCGAAGCAGTGGATGCCGAGCAGCTCGAGGGTCTCGCGGTGGAACAGCAGCTTGAGCATGCCGGTGGTCAATCCAGTGATCTGCGCGCGCGCCAGGCTGCGGAACATCGAGTGCCCGACCTCGTAGGGCACCTTGGCCTCGGTGAGCTCGCGCTCGGTGCGACCGAGCGAGCTGATCTCCGGGCTGGTGTAGATGCCGGTGGGCGCCTCGCGCCCCATGCCGCGATCACTGTGGCCGAAGATCATGTGGGTGGAGGCGGCGCGCCCCTGGTCGTAGGCGGCGCTCGCCAGCGACGGCCTGCCGATCACATCGCCGACCGCATAGATGCTCGGCACCACCGTCTGGTACTCGTGGTTGACCGTGAGGTGGCCGCGCTCGTTGGGGGCGATGCCGATCGCCTCCAGGCCGAGGTCGTGCGAATTGCCGGTGCGCCCGTTGGCCCACAGCAGGATGTCGGTCTTGATCCGTTTGCCCGAGCGCAAGTTGACCACCACCCCATCATCGTGGCCCTCGACGCGCTCGTATTGCTCGTTGTGGCGCAGCAGCACGCCCTGCTCGCGGAGATGGTAGCTGAGCGCGTCGATGATCTCGTCGTCGAGGAAGGAGAGCAGCTTGTCGCGCGAATTGACCAGGTTGACCTTCAGCCCGAGGTTGCGGAAGATCGAGGCGTACTCGCAGCCCACCACCCCGGCGCCGTAGACGGTGACCGACTGCGGCATGAACTTGAGGTTGAGGATGGTGTCGCTGTCGAAGACGCGCGGGTGGCTGAAATCGACCTCCGCCGGGCGCGCCGGGCGCGAGCCGGTGGCGATGACCACGGCGTCGGCGCTCACGCGCTCCTCGAAGCCGCGCCCATCGCTGACCTCGAGGGTGTGCGCATCGATGAAGCGCGCGCGCCCGTACAGCACGCGCACCTGGTTGCGCTCGTAGAAGGTGTGGCGCATCGAAGCCTGCTTGCGGATCACCCCTTCGGCGGCCTTGAGCAACTGCGGGAAGGTGACTTCGAGCTCCTGCGCGATGGCGCCGAACAGCGGGCTGCTGCGCACCTCGACCAGGCGCTGCACGGCATGGCGCAGGGCCTTGCTCGGGATGGTGCCCCAGTGGGTGCAGCCGCCGCCGACCTCGCGGTAGTGCTCCACCACCGCGACCTTCTTGCGGTTCTTGCACGCCTGCATGGCGGCGCCCTCGCCGCCCGGGCCGCTGCCGATGACCAGCTGATCGTAGTGCTGAATGTGAGCCTCCCCGCCTCTCCCGCACGCCCCGGCGCCGTCTTGCCGCGAGCGGCACGCTCGGCGGCATCAGCGCCCGGCACGATAGCTTAGCCGGCGCGCGCGTGGCACGCAACCCACCCGCCAGCCGCACTAGCGCGCCAGGGCGGGGTCGAATTGCAGGGGCTGGTCCTCGTCGTCGAACTGCCATAGCGCGCTGCCGCCGATGAGCAGGCGCGGGTGCTCATCGGCGGTGAATTCCAGGCAGCGCCCGCCAAGTGATGCGAGCGCGCCTACGCCGCGCGCCCAGTGCGCGCCGCCGTCGTCGCTGCGCCACAGCGCCTGGCCGCTGAGCGCGTACCAGCGCTTTTCCAAAACGGGATGGGCGATGAGCGCCTGCGGTGGCGCGCCGCCGGGCAGCGCGAGGACGGGGCCGAGCAGCCGCCCATCGCCGTCGAGCCGGCGGGCGGCGAGCCGGCCCACCACCAGCGCGCCGCCGGCGATGGCGTACAGGCGGGGGTCGCCCGCCGCGCTGAGCAGCTCGCTGAGCGCGCGCTCGCCCACCCGCCAGCTGGCGCCGCCATCGCTGCTGAGCGCGATCTCGTCCCCCGCTGCGCGCGCCACCACCAGGGTACCGCCGGCGGTGGGGGCGATGAGCAGGAGCGCGCGCTGGTTCGGACCGCCGGTCCAGCTCGCCCCGCCGTCAGCGCTGCGCAGGCACGCTGCCGTCCCCGGCCCCTCCTGGGCTGTCACCAGGGCGCCGTCGCCACCCACCGCCCAGCCAGCGGCGAGGGCGGCAGCGCCGGCGCGCGCGGGCGGCGTCAGCGCGGTGAAGGCGCTGAGGTCGCGCGTGCGCCATAGGCGCAGCCCGCCGCCCTCGTCGAGGGCGAACGCCAGCAGCTCGGGCGCCGGCGCCTGGTGCACCAGGCGCGGCGCGGCGCCGCGCACCTCGGTCACCGCCGCCCACTGCCGCCCGCCGTCACGGCTGACGCGCAGCTCGCTGCCACGTGCGCCGGCGTAGACCAGCGCGAGCAGGCCCTGCCCCCCGCCCGGCGCGACGGCGAGGTCGAGCACGTCGCCGGCCTCGCCCAAGCGCTGCAGGCGCGCGCCGAGCCGCCGCGCACGCTCGGCTTCCGCGGTGCGCGCCTCCACCCGCCCCGC
>JAYVMM010000529.1:0-1649 GCA_043758975.1 Planctomycetota bacterium
GGAGAGCAGCTCGAGGTCGTGCATCAGCGCGCGCGCGCGCGCCACCAGCGCGAGGTAGTCGGCGCGGGTGTAGCGCCGGCCCATCAGGCGCAGGATGCGGTCGGAACCGCTCTGCGCCGGGACGTGGAGGTGACGTGCGACCTTGGGCAGCTCGGCCATGGTGGTAAGCAGGTCGTCGGTGATGTCCTTGGGGTGGCTGGTGACGAAGCGGATGCGCTTGAGCCCGGGGATCTGGTGCAGCCGGCGCAAGAGGCCGGCGAGGGTCGAGCCGTCGCCCAGGGTCTTGCCGTAGGCGTCGACGGTCTGGCCGAGCAGGGTGACCTGGACGAAGCCCTGGTCGACCAGGCGGCGCACCTCATCCTCGATTCTTTCCGGCGGCCGGCTCTTCTCCTTGCCGCGGGTGAAGGGGACCACGCAGTAGGTGCAATTATAGTTGCAGCCGCGCATGATCGGCACCCAGGCGTTGATCCCCGCTGCGCGCTGGGCCGGCCAGCTCGCGCTCTCGAAATCGCCGAAGTCGGTGGCGGCAATGCGCTCGCCGTCGGCGATGCGCTCGAGCAGCTGCGGCAGGTGGACGAACTGGTCGGTGCCGACCACCAGGTCGATGTGGGGATAGCTCTTCAGCAGGGCATCCTTCTCGCGCTGCGCCATGCAGCCCATCACCGCGATGCGCAGGCCGGGGCGCGCGCGCTTGATTGGCTTGAGCGCGCCCAGGCGCCCGCGCACCTTGGCCTCGGCGTGGTCGCGCACCGCGCAGGTGTTGAACAGCACCAGGCTCGCCTGCTCGATCTCCTCGACCCGGCGATAGCCGGCGCTGTCGAGGCGACTGAGCGCTATTTCGCTGTCGGCATGGTTCATTTGGCAGCCGAAGGTCTCGATGAACACCGTCCTGCGCTGGTCAAGGACAGGTTCGCTGAGGTCGGCCGGGGTGGCAGCGGGGGCGGGCATCGCAGCACTCTAGGGAGCGCTCGACGCGGGCAACCTGGCGCCTGCCCGACGACCGCCAGCAGGTATGTCCTTGCCCCTGCCAGCGTCAGCCGGGATAATGTGCTCCCCGGCATTCCAGGTCCACCATGCCCCAATCCTTGCGCATCCTGCACGTCGCCAGCGAGATGGTCCCTTTCGTCAAGACCGGCGGCCTGGCCGACGTCATCGGCGCCCTGCCGCTCGCGCTGCGCCAGCACAAGCACGATGCCCGGGTGGTGCTGCCGGGCTACCGCTCGGCCTTGGCGGCGGCGCGCAAGCATGGCCTGAGCTGGGGCGGCCACACCATGACCATCGAGGCCGGCGGGGTCGACCACACCGTCGGCATCGGCATGGTCGACCTCAAGGGGGTAAAGGTCTACTTCGTCGCCTGCAATGAGCTGTTCGAGCGCGACGGCATCTACGGCCCCAGCCAGGCCAATGATTACGACGATAACGCGCGCCGCTTCGCGGTCTTCGCCAAGGCCGCGCTCGCCCTGCCCGGCTACCTCGGCTGGATCCCGCACATCATCCACGCCCACGACTGGCAGGCCGGACTGGTGCCGGCCCTGCTCGAGCGCGGCTTCAACCACGCGCTGCCTGGCACGCGCTCGGTGTTCACCGTGCACAACGTCGCCTACCAGGGCGCGTTCTGGCATTTCGACATGAAGCTCACCGGGCTCGAC
>JAYVMM010000530.1:0-8041 GCA_043758975.1 Planctomycetota bacterium
CTTCTTGGGGAAGGCCGCTGATCTACTGGGAAGCAACGGACAAACGCACCAGTGGATTCCACCGGGATATGGAGCCAGACACGCAGGGAAAGATCAGCGGAGATAACGTCGGGAAGGATCACGGCCCAGCAGGGACTGACAGCAACCTGCGAAGACCAGTCGAACCAGAGATAATCAAAGTCGACAGGAGGGCCATGGTCTGGCGCATGAGTCCGTACGAGCGACGACGAGCTGGCAATGCGGCTCCAGGAAGCAGCCCAGAGGCTTCCCACGCGCGATCAACGCGGAGGCAAAGGGACTCTCGGTACATGGTGGACATCAGTCGGGGAGGGCCGCGGGACTTTGAGCCCGATCACGATCTCTACCTGGCGAGATGTCGAGCGGGTGGTATAACGCGGAAGGGTATCGGGGTATGCACGTCAGGGCTTTACTCGATACGTGACGCGGAAGATCCACCCGGAATAGGGGCCTTTGGGCCTGACGCCATGATCGCCAACCGGACTCGGGAAATCCGACCGTCCGGGATGACAACGGGGGCCTGTGGAATCGTGCAGCAAGGGAGCCGGACTGAGGCCCGACGGGAAACCGCCGGACAAAGCCACCGTACCCTGCCGCGGCACGCGCCACAGATCTATCCAAACAAGGCGAAGCGGCCCATCTACTCCATCTGGGACCTGCAAACGATCGTCTCTGATGCTCACCGGGAGGATCCCTGGTGGCCGCATATGGTCCTGGCTGCCTATACGGGGATTCGCTCTGATTCCCTGCGGCACATCACCTGGAGCATGGTCGATTGGGATGCGCGTACATTCCGCTGTCCCAAGGAGATCATGAAGACCAACTCGGAGGTTCTGGCGAAAATCCAGGATGAATTGTTCTCGCTGCTGGTCGAGTGGAAGAAATCAGCGATGCAGGAACTGCTGCTGCCGGCTTATTGTTCGAGTGTCGATAGCGGTCGCGCCAATGTCCTCACGCAGCAATACCTGGAGAAGGTTGGCATTCCCAGGAACAAGCGCAGTGTTCACACCTTTCGCCATACAGCGGCGAGCTTGCTGACCGCCACGGGCGAGAACACCAACGTGGTCATGCAGATCATTGGGCACGACTCCGTCGTGACCAGCAAGCATTATTCCCAGGGTGCGATGGAATTGCGTGACCTCATCACCGCGGAACGTTGGGAGAAAGCGACGTTCTATTTCAGACGAGTGCCACCGGGTTTGGCAACCTTTCCGCTCGCTTTGATGAGGATGATGGTGGATCCAGTTCAGAATACTCGTTCGTGGTGGAAATATATCGTCTTGGCCGTTTTTACTGGCCTACCGGAATCGGTATTGGGATCTCTTACGTGGGCCATGTGTGATTTCGAGTATCATGTCATTCGCATCCCATCGACGCTCTCCGGTACCGACGTCGAATTGGTCATTCCCCTGGTTTCGGATTTGGCCCGATTGCTGGACGGTCCCGGTTTTGACCGCCAGCGGACGACGCTCTTGCCGCCAACGATGGCTGATGCCAGCAGCGAGGATGTTGCCAGGCGCATTCAATCGTATTGGGAAGACCTGGGTATAAGCACCAATAGTCGAACTGCCGCCGCGTTCTGGAATACCATCACCTGTATGCATATCGCAGCGGGCAGATCGCAACCGCACCTGTGGGAAGGTCGATTGGGGATGCTCTATGCCAGGTCCATACATGAATTTCGCGAGGAGATTGATGTGTCGTTCAAGCTCATTGGTAGGTGAGCGTCGAACCATCCTTCCATAATCCCCATTTGGGGCTGAGGTGGATTACCGCTGAGGTTCGGTTCCATGGGGCCCATGAGGACGGGGGCTTCTTCTGGGCGACATTTGGCTTTTTACCAGACCAGGCCTCCTGGACTGCGGCGTTGGGACGATGGTGCGAAGAGTTTGTGCAACGGCCGAGGCTGAGTGACCTCACCTACCCGCAGCCGCTATGGCAGGGGATTCCGGTGAATCTCTATCTGTTGGCCACGTCATCATTTGGCCGAAAAATCCTACATCGAGCATTATTGTGGTAGGGGACCTGGACTTGACCGATCCACTTCGCTATGCTCTAGCTAGAGAACGAGCGGAATCTTGACGACCAGCCCCACCCCACCTCATAAGTATGTGCGCCCCAGCGGCATCGCCTTGGGCGTCGATGATGGCGTAACGCGGGTGGTCCCGACTGCTTCGGCATGGCCGATGATCCAGGATCTCAAGCTGCCGCCCGATGTCGTGGAACGGGTTTGGGGTACTTCGCCACCGACTCAGGATATTGAACGAGCGAACTCAACGCCGACGCATCCCGTGCGCTAGGCCATGATCTGGCGCACACGGCGCGCAAGCGCTCAGCATACACCCCGTCGCGAGCTTTAGTGTTGCCCGATTAGGTGGCGTGCGGCATATTCCTGCAAACTGGAACCCATGGCATTGGCCCTCATGCCATAATATGAGCACAGCAAGACTAGGCAGGCGCCATCACGGCAGTGCCGCTCATCCCTGGGGTAATCCCGGATTTCCCTGGCAATCCCAGCTTCTGCCAGCGTTCGGGCAACATCCGACGCGCGCTCATGATTCGATGGATGGAGAGGGGGAGTGGTCGAGGCTGCTGGTCGGTCCCTGGAGGTCGGGAGTGCACAGGCGGGCCGCCTGGATCTCATTCCGTTCGAAGACCTGTTGACCCTGCATGGTGAGCAGACGTAGGACATGGTAATCGATGGTCGGTTGGCCGCGTACTGCCCGCGACCATGGTTCGGCCCAACCGGGTGCCGAACCGGTGACGATGTCGATCGGTGCATTAATGGCTTTGGCCGCCGCGACGATAGTATGGAGGGTGTCGCCGGGAGATCCGGGCCACTCGACGGGCCTGCTCTCGTCGAGAAACCCCCAGCGCAGGCGCACGCCGCCGTGCAGCCGCCCATAGCGGTAGAATGCTGCGAGCGCCTTGACGTCGCTTTCGAGCCGTCGGCGCAGGGCGGTTTCGCGGCCTTCGGCCAAGTATGCCCGCATGGTGGAGGCGACGTACAAGGGCCGACTGATCCCCACCGATGCGCTGATGAGCTGCGCAGTGGTGATGCGCAGGGTCCTGCCCTGGCGGTTGAGCCTGCGGGTGCGCGCATGGCGGGTCAGATCGGCGCAACGGCGTTCGAGGCCCAGCGCGGCGAGGGTGCGGTCGGGTTCGAGGCCCACGATCAGGTCGGCGCGTTCGAGGAGGGCCGCCATTGCGGGGACTGAGGCGGCGATCACTGTGGTGATGGAATGGGCGGCGATATCCAGCACGCTCAGCGCCTGGGGCGTGCCTTTATCGGGATAGGCGCGCACCACGAGCGTCCGCAGAGGCGTGGCCGCAGCCGTCTCGGCATGGACGGCCTGCGGCGACGGAACCTGGAGGCTCGACCGCCAAGCGGCGGTCCGCCGCTTCTGCTCCTGCTCGCGCAGGAGCACATAGGCGCGTACGCGGACGGCGGCGCGCATGCCCATGAGCAGGCCCGGGTCGTCGCTCAGACGCAGGGATGATTCCGGCTGCACCTGCACGAGTTGTTCCCGCCAGTTGTGCAGGCGCTCCGCTGCGATCGGGCTCCGCTTGCCCCTCCCGCCGGTTGCGGCGACGAGCAGGGCATTGATGGCGGAGAGTGTCATCGGCGAACCATGCGCTTCGAGGATGGCCGCCACCACGCGCACGTCGGACAGGCTGGCGAGGCCATTGCACGCCAGGAGCGCGGCGCATTCGTCTGGGCTGATCGGCACCGACGGGGGAGGAGAAACCGGTGACTGCTCGGCGACCTTGGTCGCAGTGGTCACGAGCTCGGGCACTAGGCCGAGCTGACGCGGAATGTGACGAAGCCATCGATACTCCACATCGATGGCGAGCCGTCCGTCGAGCTGGCGCCGGACCGGCGGGAGACCATGCCAGGCCTTGACCAGGGCGGTGGGCAGATCGGTACGGGTGGAGGTCACGCCCAGCGCATCCAGGCGCTCGGCGATCTCCGCCACCTCCATGGCGGTGCCTTGCTCGAGCAGGGCGATCTGCAGCAGCTTGAAGAGACTCGCCCCCGGCCGCATAGCGGCTTCGGCCAAGCGCGGGGGCGCCGTGAGACCCACCTGCTGCCACCAGGGATCTGCCATGCGCAGCGACGATAGCAGGCAGGTCCGGTCTGCCAACCGAGGCGCTTGGACGAAGGGATGCCGGACAGCGGCGTGAAGGGCCACAGTCCAGCAGCTTCAGGAGGGCAGGGCGGACCTGCACGTCAACGCCCGGTGGCATGATCGGCGCCGCCGGAGCCGCATCCGCCGCACAACCTACCCCGCCTGGGAGGTCAGGGCGCCTTGGAGCGCAGCGAGACTCTTCTGCAGCGAGATCAGCAATGCGGGATCCGGCAGGGGGACGCGCAGTTCCGCCTCCCCGGTCGTGCGGTTGCGCTCGATGCTGGCGGTGTTCGCCAGGCGCCCGAGATCGGCGAGGAGCTGCGCAGCCATGGTCAATGCGCTGCCCACAGCGAGCGGGCGCTCTGCCGTGGGGCGAGCGGGCTTGGACGATGCGACCTGCTCACGGTCGTCCAGTCCATCATCGTGCGGCAGGAGCGGTGCTCCGGTGCCGCCGGCGGTGGACGCTTCGACGGCGGCATCGGCTGGACCATGGGCGGCGGTATCCGGCGCTCCCCGGGTGGCCTGCATGCGCTCGTCGAGCTCCTCGACCGTGCGCATAAAGCGCTGCAGCGTGGAGCCTTCCATGCGTACGGCGCTGGCGCCCCCGTCCAATATCCCTGCTGCAAGCTGCGACTTGAAGGCCAACAGCTGGGTGATGGCCGTCTCAAGTCCGTCTTCGGCGACGAGATCGTAGATGCGTACCGGACGGCGCTGCCCCTGGCGGTGGATGCGGCTGATGCGCTGCTCGCGCACCGCCGGATTCCATGGCACGTCGACATTCACCACAACGGTCGCGCATTGGAGATTGAGCCCGGTCGCGCCGCAATCGGTGGCGAGGAAGATCCGGCAGTCATCGTCCTCGCGAAAGCGGCGGATCAGCTCTGGGCGCTGGACCGAGGGGACGCTGCCGTTGAGGAAGGCATAGCCCCAGCCGCGCTCGTCGCAGCGTTCGCGGATGAGCTCATGCATCGCCATCTAGGTCGAGAAGATCACCACCTTCGTCGTCGGGTCGGCGAGCTCCTGCTCCAACAGGGTGGTGATCTGGTTCAGCTTGGGGCCGGCGCGCAGGTCCTGGTCGATGAGATAGGCGTCATCGCACACCATGCGCATCCTCGTCATATGCTTCATCAGCAGCTTCTGGTCGACCTCCGAGAGGTAGCGCAAGCGGCGCCAGCGCTTGACGATCTTAGCGACCGCGACCTGATCTTCATCGTGGAAATTCCGCTGCGCCGGGGTGAGCGGCTCGCGCAGCGCCACCACGGTGCGGCCCGGCAGCTGGTCCATGACTTGGGCGCGGGTGCGCCGCAGTAGGACCGGGGCGATAGCCTGGGCGATCTTGTCCAGGCCGTGGTAGCCGATCACCTTGCCGGATTCGTCATCGAATTCGGTATGGCGGTCCTTGAAGGCGAACAGCGGCCCGAGGAGATGGCGATCGACCACCTCGATCAGTGCATGCAGTTCGTCGAGCTTGTTCTCCATCGGCGTCCCGGTGAGCACGAAGCAGCTGGAGCATTCGATGCGGCGCACCGCCTGGGCGGCCCTCGTCGGCCAGTTCTTGATGCGCTGCGCCTCATCGAGGATGAGCAGGTCCACGCCCCACTCCCGGATTGCCGCGAGGTCGCGGTGCAGGCAATCGTAGGTGGCCACCGTCCATCCGGCCCGTTCCGCGACCCATTTCCGCTGGCGCACCTCGCGCAGGCCGCGGATGATGGTCGCTTTTTGGCCCGTGAAGCGCTCGATCTCCTCCGCCCATTGCCCGGTGAGCGACGCCGGGGCCACGAAGAGTATATGCTTGAGGCCGCCTTCCCGTTCCAGGATCCGGGCCGCAGCGATGGCCTGCGCCGTCTTGCCCAGGCCCATATCGTCGGCGAGCAGAGCCCGTCCGCGCTCGGCCAGGAAGTAAGCGCCCTGGCATTGGTAGGGATGCAGGATGATGCCGCGCAGCAGGCGGGCGAGCTTCGGATCTTTGGCCCCCTTAGGGTAGGCATCGGCGAGGAGTTTCCGGCGCCGGGCATCATCGGCTGAGGCCGCCAGTAGGTCGCGGGCATCATCGTAGAAGCGGACCTCATGGCCCAAGCGCTCGGCAACCCGCAGCAGGTTCGGGATGGCCGCTTCATCCACTTCACCGCTTTTTGACGTGGCCGCGGTGACGCACCGCTGCACTGCAGGCGGGCACTCGCTGCCCATCAGCAGGCGTAGGCGCGGGCGCCCTTCGTAGACCACGGCGATCTCGCTGAAGGGCGGGGAATACCCGGCCTGCAGCAGCCGGGCAGCAGAGGGGCGTCGGCGCAGACGATGGAGAGCAAATGCTATGTGTTTGCAGACGCCGAGCCGGTTGCTGGAGAAATCGGGGCACGAGCAGTAGTTCACGCCGAGCCGTTCGCCGCGGATGGCGACCCGGTAGGTGCTTCCCTTGGTCCGATTGCCAACCGCGAATTCGGAGAAGATGGCATGATTGCCCAGATTGCGCAGCGTATAGGACGCCTCCTCGCCAGCCTGGATGCGCAGCGCGCGCTGCCAGGTGACCATGTCCATGTCCGCGGGCCTGACCCGGTGCGAGATCCGCCGCTGACGGCGAGGGCGGGTTGCGGAGCGAAGGGCCAGGGCGCTAGAGTTCATGATATGCTGCATGGTTGAGGAGATACATCCGATGCAAGCACGCTTCAGCCCGCCTCCCCTCTGATTTTCGGCCACGAATAGCCCTCAGGGGGCGATAGCCTGCCCGTGGGAATGCCAGCCATTCCGGTTGCGCGGCGGGTTGATCGCAACCGCACCTTCGGGAAGGTCGATTGAGGATGCTCTTTTCCAGATCCATAAATGAATATCGGGAAGAGTTCGATGTGTCGTTCAAGCTCATTGGTGGAAGTTAATGGGAGCACATCAATCACGGATCCGAAAGGACGCTTCGTCGGAACATATGAACGATGCGAACGATATCAGGCCCAGACATCTTTGGGAAAACAGATTGTACCGCCCTGGTTCCCTGGCTGTTCTCGCTGGCATATAAATCAGTCCACAGGCGTTCTGTGGTAATCAGCCAGGCGGCCCATTCATCCGAATGCCCTTTCCAGGTTTTCCATTGGCTCCTCCACGACCCCCATTGGGATTGGAAGCCGAGCATGACATAAAAGGCATCTGCTTGATCATTCACCTGCTTCGCTGGCCTGCGATTTGACCGAATCCTGGTCTTTTGAAAAACATAGGCGAGCGGATGGGGTACGCGGAAAGTTCCGATATCGGGCATGGTCAGGTCAATGGAATCGTGTACGAGCAGATCGAGGAAGCGAACGGGACTTGCTACCAGTGGCGGCCCTTGTGGAATTCCCGGGGTCGTTCGTTCTCGACCACGCCATGGCACGAGGCATTCGAGATAGGGATCGTCGGCCTTGGGATGCGTGGTTCCAGGAAGGTAGTATCTGCAAATGGCGGTCCTGTTATCCAGCCCGGGTATTTCCCACATAATGAGTTGTTGAGCAATCAATCTATCATGGAGACTCGCTCCTCCCCTTAGAACCATCGGCTCAGGAAGCGCCAGATCGATATCGAGCGTTGCATTTGGAACGAGGCCCGAATCGACAAATCCTTCACTCACCTGATACCAATGCTTGGCAATTCCGCCTATGAGAACGACCTCACCGCGGTACGGTTCGATGGCCGTGGCAATCAGGCGCAACAGTGATTGGACTTTTGGCTTGAGGGCAATCATGCAAGGTCCGGAAAAAGCTCTTGGACAATGGCCTCGGCCTGTTCTGCGCCTCGATTAGGATCTCCGTATACATCGAGGGCTGCTTGCCACAAGTCGACGCAGGGCAATTGATTCCGTACCACATTTCCGAAAAAGACAGATTCTAATGGAACGACATCGATATGGATGATCGCGCGATCGTCCGTCG
>JAYVMM010000531.1:0-2016 GCA_043758975.1 Planctomycetota bacterium
CGCGCCCGCGCCCGTCGCCAGGCTCACGCTCGACGCCTGCTGGTAGGTGTCGCTGAGCATGATCAGGCGGTGCAGGCGCTTGAGCGACCAGCCGTGGGCGACGAAGTCCGCCGCCAGCCAGTCGAGCAGCGCGGGGTTGCTGGGCGGCGCGCCGCGCAGGCCGAAATCGCTGGGCGTGCTCACCAGCCCGCTGCCGAAATGCCACTGCCAGACGCGGTTGACCAGCACGCGCGCGGTAAGCGGGTTGCCCGGGCTGGTGATCGCCTGCGCCAGCTCGAGCCGTCCGCTGGACTTGGCCGGGAAGGTCGGGCGGTCCGGCCCGCCGAAGAGGCTGAGGAAGCGGCGGGGCGCTGGCGCGCCCTGGCTGTTGGGGTTGCCGCGGATGAAGACCTTGCCGTCGTAGGGCTGGTCGTCGTGCAGCGCCATCGCGCGCAGCGGCGCCCCGCTGTGGGTCTCGAGCTCGTTGATGGCCGCGGTGCTCTTGGTCAGCTCCTGCTTGGAGGTCTCGGCGAAGAGGTTGCCGTTGGCCAGATCATCGAGCTTGATGCGGAAGGGGGAGTGTTCGGCGAGCAGCAGCTGGCGCAGCGCCTCGCCGGGGGCATCAGCCAGGACCTCCGTGCGTTCGACCCCATCCATGCGCTTGAGCAGCACCTGGTCGAGCTCCTTGGGCCCGAGGTCGCGTTCGCCTGGGCTAAGCGTGCGCGCGGCGACCAGCGCGCCCTGGGCCTGCAGCCGCCACTGCGCGAGCGGGGCGGCGAACAGCGCGTCATAGCGCGCCGCCACCGCCGCGAGGTCCGCCGGTGGGCCACCGGCGAAGGCGCCCGCCACCAGGGGGTTGAGCGCGTGGTCGGCATTGGCGGCGAAGCGTTCGGCGAGGGCGGTGGCCTGGGCCTTGAACTCCTCGGCGCTGAGGGCGGCGTAGGCTACCCAGGGCGCGAACACCGCCGGCTGCTTGATCACCCAGTCCTGGTAGCTGCCGGCGAGCTGGTTGAACGGCTGTTCGAGCAGCCGGCGCTTGGCCAGGATGTCGCCCTTGATGGTGCTGTCCTCCGAGGTGCGCTTGAGCTTGGCGTCGTGGGTGGCGAGCAGGTAGGCGCCGACCGCGGCGCGCATGCCGGCGAGGGAGCCCTCGGCGCCAGCCAAGAGCGCGATGCTGTGCGCCGCCAGGCGGCCATCGAGAGCGGTGAAGTAGTCCTGGCGTGCCGGCGAGTCCGGCTGCGGCGTGATCGCGGGGTAGAGGTCGCTTTCCTTGCTGCTGCGCAGCACCGCGTAGAGCGCGTAGTAGTCGACGCTGGTCACCGGCTCGAGCTTGTGGTCGTGGCAGCGCGCGCAGGTGACGGTCAGGCCCATCAGGCCGCGGCTGATCACGTCGATGCGGTCGTCGTAGACGTTGTCGTCCACCGCCCCGTCATGGCGGCGCCCGATGGTGAGGAAGCCGAGCGCGGCGAGCTCGCGGTTGTCGTCCGCCGGCTGCGGCAGCAGGTCGGCGGCGAGCTGGGCCTGCACGAAGCGGTCGTAGGGCAGGTCCTGGTTGAAGGCGCCCACCACCCAGTCGCGGTAGGTGTAGCCGTGCGGGTAGTCGGTCTTGTTGTTGAAGATCGCGCCCATGTTGTCGGCGTAGCGCGCGACATCGAGCCAGTGCCGGCCCCAGCGCTCGCCATAGGCGGGTTTGGCGAGCAGGGCATCGACCAGCGCGCTCAGCGCGGCCGCTCCGGCGGCGGGCGCCCCCGCGGCTGCGGCGGCGAAGGCCTCGACCTCGGCGATGGACGGCGGCAGCCCGGTGAGGTCGAGGTAGACCCGGCGCACCAGGGTGCGCGCATCCGCGCGCGGCGCGGGGCTGAGGCCCTGCGCATAGAGCGCATCCTGGATGAAGGCGTCGATCGCATTGGCTGGTCCTGGGCCTGGGCCTGGGCTGCGCGCGGGCAGCGCCGGCTGCACCACCGCCTTGAAGGCCCAGTGGCTGGCGGCGGCGGCGAACAGCTTCTCGCTCGCGCTCGCCTCCACCGCCCCGCCGCG
>JAYVMM010000532.1:0-3131 GCA_043758975.1 Planctomycetota bacterium
TAAACGCCGCGATAGCCGCATCGGATCCCGCAAGGTACCTGTATCGATTTGACTTATGCTAAACTCATCGGGAACCAGTGGGTGATCCCTGCGGTGATCACGGAGCGATAGGAAGGCATTGAATATCAAGGGGTTACACAGCGGATGTCCTGTCTCTAATGCGACGTTTAGGGTAACTTCAAGATTAACTTTCAGTTGTTCATGTTGAAGATAGAACAATACCATGCAGTCCTATACCCTCCGCAGTCTTCGACTGAACCTCACCCGGGCGGTGCAGCAAGTCGCTGCTGGTGAGGTGGTCACCGTCACCAAGCGCGGGCGGGAGATCGCACGATTGGTGGCGCCTACCACCGCAGGAGCCTTGAAGCCCATGCCGTCGATGGCCAAGGAGCGCGAGGCCATGATCGCTGATGGCGCCGTGGTCACGGATTCCACGGTGATCGCCCTGCGCGAGGAAGAGCGCGCATGAGCGGGCTGTACCTCGACACCTCGGTGCTGGTCGCCTATTACTCGCCTGAGGTTTTCTCGGCCCAGGCCGAGTCAGCCATCTCAGGAGCCACCGACCGGGTGGTAAGCCCGCTGTGCCTCGTCGAGGCCAACGCCGCGTTGCGCGCAAAAGCATTCACCGGAACGCTGAATCAGCAGAACGCGATCGCTGCTCGTGATCGCTTGCGGGAGCATTACACAGGAGGTTTTTTCCGCATCGTACCGATCAACGAGCAGACTTTCGAAGCGGCTGCAAGCCTTGTGTGGCAATTGACGGTACGGTTACGGACGCTTGACGCGGTGCACCTGGTGGCAGCGCAGTCTGCGGGTCTCCATTTCGCCACCGCTGATGGCCGTCTGCGCGATGCGGCACAAGCCGCCAAGGTCGTGGTCGTCTGGGCTGGAGCCTGATCGGCAGTCCCGGTTTTATTTTAATTCGCTCACTTCATCTTTGCGCCCGCCGTCAGCGGCTTTTGCCGTCAATGCGGCACCCAGGAGCATGAATGAAGTGCCGCGCGGTGCAATCCGGGCGATGAGGCTCCCGAGCAGCTGCAGCCTGGCAGCGACCGCCTGGCGCTTCAGCGCATCAACGGCGGTCACGGCGCCGCCTGCTTCGCGGGAGCGGAGACCTCGCGCATGCGGCGCTCGAAATCTTCGTGGTTGGACGGGGCGTCCCAGATCGCGGTGGGAACCCCGAGCAAGGCGGCCTTGATGGTGGCGGGAGCGGCGGTGCGGCTGACCTGGAGGGCCAACCAGCGCACATTGCAATTGCCGGCGCAGGGGTCGGTAAAGAGCTCCAGCCAGGGCAGTTCCAGGCGGGCGGCCTCGTCCGGGCGCATGCACTGCAGCGCTGAGAAGCGCAGCATCGAGTCGGGCATCCGCACCATCGCCGCCAGCAGCGCCTCCTCCTGCGGAGTGCGCGTTGGCTCGGATAGCGTTCGCACCCAGCACAGCAGCCGTCCCGGTGAGGAGGTGGTGGTGGCGGCGATGCGCAGGCTGCGGTCTCTGCTCAGCTGCCAGACCGCATTCCAGAGCCCGCCGAGTGCCGGGTAGCGAGCGACGGCGATGGGCAGCCCCGGCGCCAGGCCTTCAGCCGCGTGCACCAGGAGCTCGCCGGCCTCGGCGCCGCCCGCGACGCCGAGGATGTTGGCGGCAGGGCCGATGAGCTCGGGCTTACCGCTCGCCAGGGCATCCACCACCGCCTGCAGCAGCCCAGGGCGCAAGTCCTCCGACCAGTTCCGGCTCGCGGCGAGGGCGCGCAGCCGCTCACGCTCATCGACGCTGGGGTCGTGCGGCGGGCGGTCGGCAGGTGGGGGCGGTTCGGGTAGGCGTCGCAGCAGCTTATTCAGCGCGGCCTGGCGCACCTCCAGGCGCGCTGCGTGCGCCGCCCAGTCGATCAGCGCGGAGGTGGCCTCGGTGGTTTCGATCGATGCGATGCCGTCCATCAGTTCGGAGACCTGCTCGGGGGTGGCGTCGGCCATGGCCGCGCGCAGGGCGGGCAGGTAGTACGGCTCGTGGAGGTGGTCGAGGATCTCGCGGGATCCGAGCAGCTGTTCCCCCGCATTCGGCGACGCGGCGGCGAGTCCGCGCGCGATGATGGCGGCGGCTTTCGCCGGGTCCGGCGCGGCTACCACCAGGGTGAAGGTGCCGGCCCGGGCATAGTGCTTCATCCAGTCCACGCAGGCGATCACCCCCGCCGGTACCGGGGTGCCGAACCCCATCGCATGGTACGCGGTGACGCGCCAGGTCCCCGGATCGGGGAAGCGCAGATAGGCGTTGAGCGGGACGGTCTGCTCGCGCGCGTCGCCCGGTTTCAGCTCCCCATCCTCGCCGAACCCGCCTCCACCATACTGCAGGGGCTCGGGATCGCTGGCGCGCACGCCATCGTCGCGCTCGGCGGTGAAGGCGAAGCGCAGGGCGCGGGTGGCAAACTCGTAGTCACTGCCGAGCGCGACATGGTAGTCGTCCACGCCGTGGTTGGCGACCCGGTAGGTGACCGCTAACGGTTCGCCCAGCATCAGCTGCGTGCGCTCCGGAGTCACCGTGACGGTGATCCAGGGCGGCGGCTCGAGGCTGGTGTCGACATGGATCAGCTCGCTTGAGGTCGAGACCCCGGCGTAGCTGAGGGTGAAGCGGTAGTTGCCGGCATGGGTGAGCTGCCCCTGGGCGTCCCAATGCCACGGGGTTTCCGCCTTGGCAATCTGCGCGATCGGAAGCAGGTCGCCGGCGAGAGCAGCGGCGGGCTTGAGGCTGGTGTGCCTGACCACTTTTCCATGGTCGATCTCCTCCACCACCAGATCCCAGCCACCGGTGAGGATGAGCGTGCCGGCGGCGTCGGTCGCGCTGCCCTGGCAGGTCAGCGCGTCGGCGTTGTTCATCACGTCGATGCGAAACTGCAGGGGGAACGGCTGCCCAAGCACCGCTCCCGGGGCGTGCTGGATCCACAGCGAGAGGTGCTCGCGCAGCCATTCGACGGGCGGATCCGCGGCTGGGGTCCCGGGCTGCTCCGCGGCCGGCAGCTGCGCGAGCAGGAGCAGGGGGACCAGCCAGGCGGCGTGGGCGGCGTACCTACGGGGACGGTCACTGGAGAGCATGGGTGGTCCAGTGTCTCTCCGCCGGGCGCCCGGCAATGGCCGAGGTGCCGG
>JAYVMM010000533.1:0-5839 GCA_043758975.1 Planctomycetota bacterium
CAGGCCGGCGCTCGGGCGGTCGGTGTCACGGCACTGCAGGCTGAGCTGGGTATCGAGGTTGGAGTGCTGGTCCCAGCCGCTGTGCATGAGCTGGATGCAGCGCACGCCGCGCTCGGCCAGGCGGCGGGCGAGCAGGCAGTGGAAGGCGTAGCTGCCCTTCTTGGTGACGTCCGGCCCATAGAGGTCGAGCACGTGCTGCGGCTCCTTGCCGATGTCGAGCAGGTCGGGCACGCTGGCCTGCATTTGGAAGGCCATCTCGTACTGGGCGATGCGCGAGTCGATCTCGGGATCGCCGACACGCTCGAGCTGGTGGCGGTTGAGCTCGCCGAGGTCGTCGAGCAGCTCGCGCTTCTGCGCCCGCGTCACCCCGGCGGGATCGCCGAGGTAGAGCACCGGTTCGCCTTCCGAGCGCAGGCGCACGCCCTGGAAGCGCGAGGGGATGAAGCCGCTGCCCCAGTAGTGCTCGTAGAACAGCTGGCCGCAGGTGCGCATCTCGTCGGTCGAGGTCATCACCACGTAGCCCGGGAGATCCTTGGCCTGGGTGCCCAGGCCGTAGGTCAGCCAGGCGCCCAGGCTCGGGCGGCCCGGCACCTGCGCCCCGGTCAGGGTCAGCGCCACGCCGGGAGCGTGGTTGACGGCGTCGGTCTGCATCGAGTTGATCACGCAGATCTCGTCGGCCATGCCGCCGATCGCCGGCAGCATCTCGCTCAGCCACAGCCCGGACTGGCCGTACTGCTTGAAGGGCTTGAGCGCCGGCAGCACCGGGAAGGACTTCTGGCTCGCGGTCATCGACGACAGGCGCGCGCCCGAGCGCACCGAATCCGGCAGGTCCTTCAGCCGCCACTGCTCGAGGCCGGGCTTGTGGTCGAGCAGGTCGACGTGCGAGGCGCCGCCGCCCTGCCACAGCACGATCACGCGCTTGGCCTTGGGCTGGAAGTGCGGCAACCCGTCGAGCGCGCCGGGGCCGGCGCCCCAGGCGGCCTGGTCACCGGCCTGCAGGCGACTGGCGGGACAGCCGAGCAGGCCGAGCCCGAGCGCGGCGGCGGAGTGGCGGAGGAACGACCGGCGGGTGGTGCTCATTGGCGGCTCAGTGCCTCGTCGAGGTTGAGGATGCCCAGGCACACCATGGCGTGGGCGGCGAGCTCAGAGGGGTCGAGCGCCTGGTCGCGCTTGACGGCGCCGACTGCGAGGAAGGCTTCGGCGGCGGGGCGGTCGGCGGCGAAGCGCTGGCGTTGGTGCGCGAGCGCGCGCGCGAGAATGATCTTCTCCTGCGCGTCCGGCCAGCGCGCGAGCACGCGGCGGAAGGCGGCGGCCAGGCGCTCGTCGCCGGGCAGGCCCATGACGCGCTGGGCGAGCACGCGCGCGGCCTCGACGTAGGTGGGGTCGTTGAGGGTGGTGAGGGCGTGCAGCGGGGTGCTGGTGGTGGCGACCCGCACCTTGCAGGTGTTGCGCGAGGAGGCGTCGAAGAGGTCGGCGGGCGCCACCGTGCGGCGCCAGAAGGTGTAGAGGCTGCGGCGGTAGAGCCCGTCGCCGCTCGACTGCGGGTAGGTGAAGTCGCGCTCCTTGGTGATCGCCAGGCTGTCCCAAATGTCCTTGGGCTGGTAGGGGTAGACCGGGCGCCCACCGATGGCCGGGACCAGCAGGCCGCAGGCGGCGAGCGCCTGGTCGCGGATCAGCAGCGAGGACAGGCGGAAGCGCGGTGCGCGCGCGAACAGGCGGTTCTCGGGGTCGCGCTCGAGCAGCGAGGGGGTGACGGTGGCGGCCTCGCGGTAGGTCGCGCTGGTGACGATCATGCGGTAGAGCTTCTTCATATCCCAGCCGCTGTCGCGCAGCTCGACCGCCAGATAGTCGAGCAGGGCACGGTGCACCGGCGCCTCGCCCTGGACCCCGAAGTCCTCCGCGGTCTTGACCAGGCCGATGCCGAACAGCGTCTGCCAAGTGCGGTTGGCCATCACGCGCGGCACCAGCGGCTGCTCCTTGGACACCAGCCAGCGCGCCAAGCCGAGGCGGTTGTGCGGCGCGTCGGCGGGCAGCGCCGGGAGGAAGCCAGGCACCTCGAACTCCACCTTGTCCTTGGGCATGGTGTAGTTGCCGCGCTCGAGCACGTGGGTCTCGCGCGGCTTGGCGTCGGACATCACCATCACCATCGGATAGTCGTCGCGCAGGGTCTCGAGCCGGCCCTCGCGCTCGCGCAGCGCCTGCAGCGGCTTGCCCGGCAGGGTATTGGCGACCTTGTCCTCGAAGTACTCCTTGAGCTTCTTGGCCGCGTTCTGATCGGAGAAGTCGCGGCAGCGGCGCAGGATGTCGAGCACCGCCTGGTCGCTGATGCCATCGTCGCCGCCGGCGTGCTCCTCCCAGGCGGCCTGCGCCTGCTTGAGCGCCTCCTTGGCGGCGGTGATCTGGCTCTCGATCTCCTGCTTGCGCTGCTTCTGCTCGTCGTTGGCCATGTCGAGCAGGGGGTCGGCGGAGCGGATCTTCTGGGTGATGCGCCCGGCGGTGCCGTTCTCGGGCACGTTGTTGAAGGCCGCGAGCATGGCGTAGTAGTCGCGCTGGGTGATAGGGTCGTACTTGTGGTCATGGCACTGCGCGCAGGCCATGGTCAGCCCGAGGAAGTTGGTCGCGGTGGTGTCGACGCGGTCGAACAGCAGCACGTAGCGCTGCTCCTCGGCGATGTTGCCGCCCTCGCCGTTGAGCAGGCCGTTGCGGTTGAAGGCGGTGGCGAGCTTCTGCTCGCGGCTGGCGTCGGGCAGCAGGTCGCCGGCGATCTGCCAGCTGATGAAGCGGTCGAAGGGCAGATCCTGGTTGAAGGCCTGCACCACCCAGTCGCGCCAGACCCATTGGTAGGTGTCACCGTCCTGCTGGAAGCCGTTGGAATCGGCGTAGCGCGCGGCGTCGAGCCAGGGCAGCGCCATGCGCTCGCCGTAGTGCGGCGAGGCGAGCAGACGGTCGACCACCCGCTCATAGGCGTCGCCAGCCTGGTCGGCGAGGTAGGCGTCGATCTCTTCCGGCGTGGGCGGCAGGCCGGTGAGGTCGAGCGACAAGCGCCGGATCAGGGTCTCCTTGCCGGCTTCGCGTGACGGCTGCAGGCCGACTGCCTCGAGCTTGGCGAGCACGAAGCGGTCGATGGGGTTGCGCGGCCAGGTGGTGTTCTTCACCGCCGGCTCGTTCGGGCGCTGCGGGGTGGCGAAGGCCCAGTGGCCGTCGAAGGGCGCACCCTCGGCGATCCAGCGCCGCAGCAGCTGCTTCTGCGCCTCCTTGAGCTCGCGATGCGAGTCCAACGGGGGCATGTGGTCGTCTTTGTCGGTGGTGAGGATGCGCTTGATCAGCTCGCTGTCGTCGGGGCGTCCGGGGATGATGGTGCCGCTCTTGCCGCGCTGGCCATCGAAGGTGTCGAGGCGCAGCTTGGCCTTGCGCTTGTTGGCATCCTGGCCATGGCAGTAGAAGCAGTTCTCCGCCAGCAGCGGGCGGATGTCGCGCCCGTAGTCGATGCTGTCCACGGAGGTGGCCGCCGCCTGCAGCCGGGCGCCAGCGAGGGTGGCGACCGCGAGCAGGGCGAGGAGCGGGCTGCGCATGGGGAGATGATACCAGGCTGGCCGCCGGTGGTCGTTTACGGGAGTGCGTAGGGCTCGCTGCCGCCGACGTCCGCCTCCTCCAGCGCAGAACCTCCGATACTTTCCGCATCGCACGCGCAAGGCCATGGATGGCAGCGGCTTGGCGAAAAGACCGGCGGTGGGAGGTGCCGGGCATGCACGAGAGGCCAGTGCAGTCCGGTCGCCATCCGCCCGCGCACGTGACAGGAGGCGACGGGCGCTGACCAGCGCATTCACGCTGGTGGGGATGGCCGTGCGCAATCCTCGTACGGGCAACCAGGCTGGATGCGGAGCGGGCGTTTGCCGTTTCCGCCGCCCTCTATTTGACCCAGGGGTGGTCGAGCTGGCCCCCGCCCTGGGTCAGCTGATGTGGCAGGTCGCCCGACGCGGGGGCATAGATGTCCAGCGAAGCCGGCACCGGGGTGCGCGGAACCGGTTGTCCATCGTCCGACTCCGTGCGCAGGCCGATGACCGGAAGCGTGGGATCGGGATCATAGCCGCGCAGCGCGACCGTATGCGAATCACCAAAGCACGCGATGACGGTGCCGCGATGGTTGCGGGGATCGCGGTCGGCGATCAGGATATAGTCCGCGGGCGCATCCATGTCGACGGACCAATCGATGGCATATGCCGCGCTCGCATCCGGCGCGGCGCCCCACGCGGCGATGGTCTGATCCTGTGGCGAGAAGCGCGTCTTGGGACCGCGTCCAGGTTGCGCTGGACAGCTGAAATGCTCACCAGGCAGGGTGTCGAGCCACGACAGCGTGGCCAAGATACCAACCGTCACCAACCGCGCCTGGTGCGCGCTGCCGGCCACCAATACCGACTGGAACTTTTCGAGATTGGGGAAGGACGGCCAGAAATCCGGGATCACCTGCGCCGAATAGGCATAGCAGGCGTTAATCAGCTGCGACTGCCGCTTTCCGCAGCGTGCCTGCAGTGACGCGCTTCTCGCCCATGCAGATAGGCTGCCGAGGCAGAGCAGGATGAGGACGATCACGATGGCGATGATGGCCAGGACGCGCCGCCGGCGCGCAGGCGAGGCCGGCGTCGTGCTCACCATGGCCACTGGCCGTCAGCGGCAGGCGTAGAAAAAGCTTCCTGGTGGCGAAGCGGGTGCTGGCGCTGCGCTGAGGTCAGCGGATCGCCACTCCTCGAGCGCGCGCCTGGGGAAGCGGGGATGGCCATGGCGGCTGCGCTAGATCCCGGCGCCGAGCAGGCGCCTGGACAGGATCCCGCCGGCGGCGAGCAGCTCCTCCAGGGCCCCATCGAGGTCGCGGCGCTCCACGCTGGCGCCGGTCTGCCGCAGTTCGGCCTGCATGATGGCCCGGCGCAGCAGTTCTTTGATGAAGGCCGGCGCTGCGCCATCGGTGCGCCGCACCACCTCCTCGATGGTGTCCGCAGTGAGCGGCTGCCCGGCGGCATAGAGCTCGATCAGGCGCTGGCGATCGCCCGCATCGGGGAGCGGGAATTGGATGGCCTGGTCGACCCGTCCTGGACGCGCAGCGATGGCCGGCTCGATATCTTCGGGGCGATTGGTAGTCAGGATGAAGGTGATGCGGGCATCGGCACGCAGCCCGTCCATCTCGTTGAGCAGTTTGTTGAGCAGGCTCTCCTGGCCCGGCGATTCCATGCGCGAACGCTCACGGGCGATGAGATCGACGTCCTCGATGACCACCAGGGCCGGCTGCAGCAGCCGGGCCAGCGCGAGGTACTCGTCGAGAAAGGCGACCTGCTCGGCAGCGATGAGCAGGGTGGTGTGGTCGGGCAGGGAGGAGATCAGCCACCGGATGCAGTGGGTCTTGCCAGTGCCGGGCGGCCCGTGGAGCAGGACGCCCTTGCGGGCGCTCTGGCCGCGCCCGACCAGCGCAGTGGCGACCCGGGCATGTTCGATCACGTTGCGCTCGACCGCGCGCAGCACCGCCTCGGGCAGGATGAGCTCCGTGCGCTGCACCGCGGCGAGGCGCTGCACCGCGATAGTCGGGGCCTGCTGGCCGCCGCTGCAGCCACCGCCGCTGAGCATGAGCGCCTTACCGCGGTAGCAGGCGGAGCGCGCCAGCCCAGCCTCCAGGCTGGCGAAGAATTGGGGCGCGGCATCACGCGGCACTTCCGGGAGCAGCGCGAGGCCGACATGCCAACCTGACTGCTGGCCGTAGCGCACGGCCGGTGACAGGAGCATGACCGCTGGATGACCGGCATGGCGCCCCAGCCACATCACCGAGCCGGCCAGGACCGGCAGCGGTCGCCCC
>JAYVMM010000534.1:0-6354 GCA_043758975.1 Planctomycetota bacterium
TCAATGGCAACCCGCCCCGGCGAGCTGGCGGCGCCGAGCATGCGGTAATGGAGCACCTGCAGGCGGGCGCGCAGGAAATGCAGTCCCTTGGCCATGCGCCAGGCCTGTTCGAGCTGGGAGGTAGCGATGGTCAGGGCGACGGAGGTCGGCAAAATGGAAGCCTGCCCTGGCAAAAGCGAGCCTGTCATTCCGGGGAAGGAAATATCTCTGCCCCCATTCATTAATGGAATCTTCATCGCGGACGCCCGCCGTCCTCTACCTGCTTGCAACGTTTTCGGAAAACGCCCATCGCCCCGGAATGATGCAGATCGTTCCTTGTGCACGAAGCCATCGCGCGCCCATCGGTGCAAACGCCGATGCTCTAGAGCCTAAGCTGGAGACGGGCGGCCGGCGTGCGTGCCGTCAGGGCACCAGCTGCAGCCGGCCCCAGCCGGTGCGCAGCTCCGCGGTGCGGGCGCCGCCGCTCCACACCAGCTGGCGGGTGCGGCCCTGACCGTCGCCATCGTCGATGGCGAGATCGAGGCGCAGCTCAAGATTCTCTTTCGCCGCGATGCCGAGGGCGCTCCAGGGGATGGCAGCCTCGAGGGTGTAGCCGGTGCCTTCCACCGCGGGGGCGGTGAAGAGACGCAACTCCGGCTGCCGGGCCGCATGCACGAGATGCCAGCTCGCCCCGGCGCCGGTCTGGGCGCGGCGCGCCGCCAGCAGCAGCTGATGGTCGCTTGGCAGCGGCGCGCCCGCCTGCTCGAGCTGCTCGGCGCCGATGAACAGCTCAAGGCCATCGCCATTCCACATTTCGGCGCCGGTGGCGGCGTTCATCAGCGGGGTGGGGTCGGAGATCTGCGCCAACAGGTAGAGGTTGGTTTCGTCCCAGCACATCTTGACCGCCGCCTGCAGGCCCTTGCCGTCCTTGCCAATCGCCAGGCGGTCGGCCCCGATCAGCTCGGGCGGGCGCCCCGGCCAATTGGTGAGGGTGCCATCGATGGCGATCGCGCCCAGCGCGTGGCCGGCCTGCAGGCGCTTGCCCACCGGCGCCGCCGCGCCACCGGGATGGAAGCGGGGATCTTCGATGGCGAATGGCGGCTTCCCCTCCAGCCACACCGCGTAGAGCTCGCGATGGGCGGTGGCGATCTCCTCGACCATGTCGCGGTACGGGCGGTCGGCGACGTTGAAAATGCCGGAATTGCTGCGTTCGCCAGTGAGCAGCTGGAAGAAGCGACCGGTGACCGCCTGGTCGATGAGGGTGAACCATTCGCTGCCGACCACGAAGCCCAGGCTGGCCGCCTGCTCGAGGTAGTTGCGGTAGGCCTGGCCGCGCAGGCGCTGGGTCGCGAGGTCGAGGGCGGAAGGCGCGGCGTTGCTCTCGGGACCGCTGGTGTAGTTCCACTCGCTCCACATTTGCGGTTTGCCGCCGGTCCATTGGTGCAGGCGCTGCATGAAGGCGCGGTCGACGCCCAAGGTGTAGTAGTTGATGCTGATGACGTCCATGTACTTGCCGGCGATGCGGCAGAGCATTTCGCTGTTGCTGGTCCCCGGCTGCCAACGGTTGCCGAGCATGAGATGGTTGCGGTCATAGCGGCGGAAGGTGGTGGTGATCGCCTGGTAATAAGCCTCGAGGAACAGCTCGTTGTAGGCCTTCATGTCCGCCACCGCCCTATCGGTGGTCACCGCCAGGCCCTGGTCGGCGAGCGCCGCGAAGCTGGCGGCGTGCAGGTTCCACGCCGCGTTGAAGGCGTCGATGCCGTGGTATTCGTCCTCCAGCATCTTCACCAGGCGGCGTTTCGCCGCGTGCTTGCCGGGCAGCGGTGGCACGCCACGCGCAATGTCCTCGAAGGCCTGCTCGTTGGCGAAGAAGTAGCCGACGATGAGCGGATCCGCCGCGCGCGCGGCGATGCCCTGCGACCATTCCTGGTCCAGGCGCCGGAGCGCTTCGCCGTCGAAGGGATCGGGGATGCCGCGGATGCCGGGCAGTTCGGGGCCGAAGCCACACATCTCCACCCGCGGGATGCGCTTGGCGGCGAAGGAGGAGTCGCCGGAGAAGGCGCCGATGGCGTTGAATCCCATCGCCCGCACGCGATCGACCATCACTCCGACATGGCCATCGGGGTCGTAGCCGGTGCCGTACTTGCGCAGCAGGTTGGCGCGCAGGAAGGAGAACGCCTTGTCGTGCCAGAAGGCGTCGTGGTGCCAGCCACTGGAGAAGGGGTCGCCGCTGACCGGCGGGAGCCAGGCGAAGATGCTCTGGCGCTCGGGGGTGTAGGTGTAGTCCTCAGTGAAGCCGAAGGAGCAAATGCCGAGATGGAAGCAGGGATTGCCCGCGGGGTCGACCAGCAGCCAGCGCTCGCCGCGCTGCTCGACGCGGAAGAAGCCGGTGGCCGCGAGCGCGGGAGCGATGGCGGCGTTGGCGCGACCGCCCCAGCTGTCGGTCGGCGCGGGCGCCAGGCCGGCGTAATAGGCGGCATCGCTGCGCGCATCGGCGAGGAGCTCCTGCTCGTCGATGATCTTGCCCGGGAACTCCTTGCGCGTGCTCTGCCCGAAGCGGTCGACCAGGATCTTGGCCTTGGGCGCGGCGCCTTCGCTGATGGTGATGCGGTGCGCCTCCCAATCCTTGTTGTAGGGCACCCACGCCTGCCATTGGAAGATCGGATTGCCCCATTCACGGTTGTCCTGCAGCTGCAGGTAGCTGTGCTCGGGCACGCCGATGGTGACGGAATGGCCAATCACATCGCAAATGGTAATGCCATTGTCGTTCCCCTGGTAGAGGAAGGGCTTCGCCGGCTTGTCCTTGGGGAAGGGGGTGACCGCGCCAGCGCCGATCTTCCAGGTCCCGCCATCGCCGATGTCGGCGCCAACCCAGGTGGTGAGGTGGAAGCTGACCACCTCTTTGGGCACATGGCGCCAACGGTACTCGACCACGCCGCCGGTGGCCAGGCTGATGCCGACCTCCGCGCCGTTGGCGTACTTCAGCTCGGCGCTGTGCGCGCTGGTGTGCTTCTCGATCGGCTTCTTCTCGCCCGGCATCAGCATCGGCCAGGGCACTTCCATGTGCGCCATGCCGGTGATGGTCAGGCCCACCCCATCGTCGGTGATGGTGAGTTCGGCGGCGCGCAGCCCACCGCACCCAGCCAGCAGCAGGAGCGCCGCCAGGCGCACGGCGGCGCCGGCAGCAGGGGAGGCGGGGCGGGGGCAAGGGCGGGGGGCTCGCGGCATGACGGCCTTTCCTTATGCCCAGGGGCTGTGCGCGCGCCGGAGGGACGCGCGGCCGCCTCCGGACGGGGGCCTGGGCGAGCCCATGCTAGGTACTCGTCCTGAAATTTTCCTGAAATAAAATCATTGCACATATGTATTTGTGACAATGGTTTGCGATTTATCTACCGCGCACCACCATGTTTTCATGGCAGTGACCATCGCGCGTGTGGCGAAAGCGGCGAAGGTGAGCGCCGCAACCGTCTGCCGGGTGCTCAACCAGCGCCCCGAAGTGAGCGAGCGCATGCGCCGCCGGGTACTCGCCGCCCTCCAGCGCGTCGGCTGGCCAAGCCGCGCCCTCGCCGCCGGACGCCGGGTGATGCGCCCGGCGGGCACCGGCCATGGCGCGACCATGATCGACCTGGTGTTCCACCGCTTCCAGAAATCCGAGGCCTTCTCCACCGATGCCCAGGGCCCGGTCATCGGCGCGCTGCGCGCACCGCCGTCCGGCTTCTTCCGTGACCGTGCCTACCAGCTCGAGAGCGCCTTCTACCGCGGCATGATTGCTGGCGCGGCGGAAGAGGCCGGCCCCTGGGGCTACCAGCTAGTGATCCAGCACGTGCGCACGCTCCACGACGAGGCCCTGCTCGCCAGCCTCGGCCGTCCGGGCAAGGCCGGGGCCATCATCGCCGGCGACTGGCACCCGGACCTCGAGCGCTTCGCCGCCGCCTGCCCGAGGCCGGTGGTTCTGCTCGACCTGCCGGCTGCCGGCGTCGCGCCGGTGGTGACCATGGACGACCAGCTCGGCATCGGCCAGGCGATGGCGCACCTGCGCGCGCTCGGCCACCGCCACATCGCCTTCGCCGGCGGCAACGGCGCACTCCAGCCGCTGCAGCGCTTCGTCGCCTGGCGCATGCATCTCGCCGATGCCGGTCTGCCGCTGCGCGCGGAATGGATCTACCTCGACTCCGTGCATATGGTCGATGTGCAGCGCTGGGCCGCCCGCATGCTTTCGGCGGACGAGCGCCCGACCGCGGTGGTGTGTCAGAACGATTTCGTCGCCGTCGCGGTGATCATGGCGGCGCGCAGCCGTTCGCTGGCGGTGCCGGCGGAGCTCAGCGTGGTCGGCTACGACGACGGCGAGATGGCACGCCTGCTGGACCCGCCGCTCACCACCGTCACCGTGCCCACCCTCGCCCTCGGGCGGATCGCGGTGCGCGAACTGCTGCAGGAGGTGTCCGACGCGCCCGACGCATCGCGCCTGGCCCGACGCATCCTGGTCGCGCCGTCCCTGACCGTGCGCGGCACCACCGCGCCCGCCCCGCCGGGCTGAGCGCCCGCGAACGGCGGCGCGATGATTGCCAGGGCCCCCCACGCACGAGCCCGCCGCGGGACGCACCCCTTGTCCGGCGGCACCGCACGGGCGATGATGCCACCGCCGCGCTTCAAACACCCCCGGGTCAGGAGAGGCCACCGTGAAATATCTCACCGCCACCATCGCCGGCCTGCTCGGCGCGCTCTTCGTGTTCGCCTCGGTGACCTTCTTCCTGCACCTCGGCCCGCAGCCGCCGCAGCCAGCGCCCGGGTCGCCGACGGCGCTGTTCATGGGCGCCCTGTTACCCACCGGCTATTTCACCATGATCAAGCTGTTCGAACTCGTCGGCGGCGTACTGGTCGCCATTCCGCCCACGCGCCGCGCCGGCCTGCTCATCCTGGGGCCGATCATCGTCAACATCCTCGCCTTCCATATCTTCATCGAGCAGGGCAAGGACCTCGGAATTGCGCTGATCCTCGCCGCCGTCGCCATCTTCCTGCTGTGGGCCGAGCGGCGCGCCTTCGCCGCCTTCCTGCGCGGCGGCTGACCGCCCCGGCAGCATTCGCCTCATAATTGCGCAGGGGTGCTGCCGGATCGTGCGGCCATGGTCAGCGACAACGCCTCTGCGACCCAGCGCAAGCGGTCCGTCGTACCCTAGCCCAGCGCTCGCGGCGGCCCCACCATCACCTCGCTGTGCTCGGTGTCGTACCAGCACGGGCGCCACAGCCCCATCTCTGGATCGCACGGGGGCAGGGTGAGGAAGCGGGTGCCGCCGACGCGCGTTTCGCGGTCGACATGCCAGTGGCCGAAGATCCACCAACGCGGACGGTGCCCGGCGCCGGACAGGCGCTGCCAGAGGTAGCGCAGAGCCGGCTCGCCGCGGTCATCGCTCGGACCGCAGTCGAGGCCGCGATCCTTGACGTAGGCGGACACCGACCATTCGAAGGTTTCGTAGCCGCGCAGCCCGACACCGATGCCGGCTGGGCAGGAATGCGAGATCAGCAGGTCGGGGCTGCGATCGCCGAGATTGTCGTACAGGCGGTCGGCATCGTCCTCCAGCGGATAGGTGGGCTCGGCGCGCACCGGCAGGGGCGCGCCGGGGCGTGGCGTTGGCCAGCAGAGCTGCTGGGCGCCGGCGTTGACCGCGCCCCGCCGATGAAGGCGACACACAGCCCGGCGACCATGCGGACCTCGCCACGGCGGACCCAGGACAGGCCCATGGCCTGCCAAGGATCGAGGGCGGGATCGCTGCGGCTCAGCCGGTGCAGCAGCTGGTGGTCCTCATGATTCCCATCGATGGCGAGCACCGGCAGCTCCATGCGCATGCCGGCATGGCTCGCCACCGTCTCGAGGGAGAAGCCGCAGTCGCCGACCTGGATGGCGCTGCTGCAGCCGAAATCGCGGCGCAGCACCACGCTCGCGTTGGCGAGCGCCTGCCAGTGCCCAGGGTTGTCACCGATCAGACCGATGCGCGCCCTGCCGTCCGGAGGCGCATGCCGAGCGCACCGCTACCGTCGAGCTGGCGCCGCGGGTTGCGGCGCTGGCGGTGGAGGCAAGCAAAGCCTATTCCATGGCGCCGCCCACCCGCTCGCAGGGCCAGGTGGAAAATGCTGCGCCACGCTGCACCGCAGCTCCGCCCTCCTCCCGCACCGCATCAGCGCCGCGCCCGCGCAAGCAACCACGGCAGCCCCGGTCTTGCCCGCCTAAATGGCTACCCGGCATAATGATGCGCTGCCAAACCTGGGTGCGCCGGCGCCCCCGAGCCAGCCCGTGCGGCCCACCTTGCCAGTACGTTCGCGCGCCGTGCCGGCGGCAAAGTGCTTGCTCTGCTCACACTTTACGACCGCCCGCTTGGC
>JAYVMM010000535.1:0-8785 GCA_043758975.1 Planctomycetota bacterium
TTGATGTCGCGGTGCACCAGCCCGACCTCGGCGATCGCCATCACCCCGCGCGCGCAGCCGGCGATGATGGCCAGCGCTTCGGGAATCGGCAGCGGGCCGCGGCGCTTGAGCAGGCGCTGGAGATCGCCGCCGGGCACGTATTCGAGCGCCATGTAGAGCAGGCCGTCGCTCTCGCCGGCGTCGTAGATCGCCACCACGTTGGCGTGGGTGACCGCGGCCATGGCATGGGACTCGCGCAGGAAACGCAGGCTGAAGTCGGGATCATCCGCGCCCTGGGCCTTGAGCAGCTTGAGCGCCACCACGCGCTCGAGCTGGAGGTGGCGGGCCTCGAAGACCTGGGCCATGCCGCCGGAGCCGAGCAGGCGCCCGCGCCGGTAGCCGGCGATGATCTCAGGCAGCGGCTTGGACGGCGGCGTGGCGCCGGCGGGCGCGTGCGGCGTGGTCACCGTCAGTCCGCTGAGGTTGAGGTCGAAGGGCATGGTGGCCTGTTCATCCGCCGCGCCGGGCGGGGGAGCGGGGAGCCCGGGCTTGCGTTCCTGACCGTGCTGTCCGCTGCTGGCCACGCAGGAAGGATAGACCGGGAACCTGCGCTGCGCCACCACCTCCCGGAGGGAGCGAGCCAGAGCGGGGAGAAGGCGGTTGCCTTGCCCGGTGGCAGTGGATAAGCGTCCCACGATGACTGCCTTCATCTTCCGCCGCTTCGCCGGGTCCTTCCAGCTGCGCATCCGCTCGGTTGACGAACTCAAGCAGGTGCTGGCGGTACCCGAGGCGCACTGGGTCGCTACCGCCTGCCCGGCCAAGGGGCTGAACTGCGATGCGCGCTTCATCGAATGCCTCGATACCGACCACAACGGGCGGGTGCGTGCGCAGGAACTCCAGGACGCGATCAGCTGGACCATGCGCATGCTGCGCGAGCCCAAGGACTGCGTGCCCGGGAGCGATGTCCTGGTGCTCGATCACCTCGCCAGCGAGGCCGCGCCCCTGCGCGCCACCGCCGAACTGGTGCTGAGCAACCTCAATGCCGCCGCGGGCGAGCGCATCAGCCTGGCCGAGGTGCGGCAGACCAAGGAGGTGCTCGACCGCGTCTCCGCTAACGGCGATGGCATCATCGCACCGCCCGGGGTGGCGGACGCCGGGCTGCGCCAGCTCGCGCTCGACCTCCTCACCCAGGTCCCCGGGGTCGCCGACCGCAGCGGCGAGCGCGGCCTCGACAGCGCGCAGATCGCCGTCTTCGCCAAGCTCCACCAGGCGGCGCTGGCCTGGCTCGATGCCGGGGCGGCCGCCCGCCGCTGGGGTGCCGACAGCGTCGCCCTCGCCGGGCTGCTGGACGCGGTGCGCGCGCGCATCGACGAGTACTTCCTGCTCTGCCGCCTGGTGGCGGCGCAGCCGAGCGCGCATGAGCGCTTCCGCCTCACCGCCGAGCGCCTCGACGCCATGCTCGGCGACGGCGCCGCCCTGCGCCGCGGCCTGAGCGCGCTGCCGCTCGCACCGCCCGACCCCGCCGGCGTGCTCACCTTCGACCAGCTGCTGCGCGGCGACTCCTACGAGGCGGTGCAGCAGTTCCGCGACCAGGTCGCGCAGGCGGTGCTCGGTCCGGCGGGCGCGCGCACCCTCGAGGAGTCCGCCTGGCGGCGGCTGTGCGCCGATGCCGACGCCATCCAGGCGTGGGCATGCCTCGCCGACGAGCACAAGGTGCTCGCACTCGGCGAGGCGCGCGTGCGCGCCATCACCGCGGGCGACCTCAAGGCCCTCGACCAGCTGTGCATCGACGACCTCGCGCTCAACGAGACCCTCGCCCGCGTAGTCGACCTCGAGCGCCTGATCCTCTACCAGCGCTGGCTGTTCACCTTCGCCAACAACTTCGTCGCCATGCCTGACCTCTACGGCGCCACCGGCAAGGCGCTCTTCGAGCAGGGCACCCTGATCATGGCCGGACGCGAGTTCAAGCTCTCGGTGCTGGTCACCGACCGCGCGGCACACGCGGCGATGGCAGGCGAGTCCTCGATGTTCATCCTCTACTGCCAGATCCTGGGCACCGACAGTGGTGCCTGGGAAGTGGCGGTGCCGGTCACCTCCGGCACCAGCCGCAACCTCTTCGTCGGCAAGCGCGGCATCTTCCACGCCGTCGACGGCAAGGAATACGACGCGTTGGTGACCCAGATCATCACCCATCCGGTGTCGCTATTCGAAGCCATCTACATGCCCTTCGTGCGCATCGGCAAGTTCATCACCTCGCGCATCGAACAGTGGACGAAGAGCGCGAGCGGCGATTTCGACAAGAAGCTCGGCGAGACCGCCGACCAGGCCAAGCAGGCGGTCGCCACCGCCGCCGTCTCGCCGTCGTCCAAGCCTGGCGCTCCAGCCACCGCGGTCGCCACGGTGTCGGCGCCGGCGGCCGCGGGCGGGCAGTTCGGGCAGATCCTGATGGGCGGCGGCATCGCCTTCGCCGCCATCGGCTCGGCCTTCGCCTTCATCGTCGCCCAGCTCTCCGCGCTCACCCCGGTGCAGTGGCTGTGGGGGGTGCTCGGGCTGCTCGCCATCCTCGCCCTGCCCTCAGCCGCCCTCGCCTACCTGAAGATCTACAGCCGCAACCTCGCCGTGCTGCTCGAGGCGAGTGGCTGGGCGATGAATGACCGCCTGCGCCTGACCATGCAGCTCGGTCTGCTGCTGACCCGCCGCCCGGCGCGCCCGCCCGGCACCAGGCTCGACCCCTTCGACCAGGTCTCCAAGCTGATCGCCGGCAATCCCGAGGCCGCGGCCGAGCTGCGCCGGCAGCATCGCCGTATCGTCACCGGCTGGGGGGTGGTCGGCGCCGTGGTGCTGCTGCTGGTCTACCTGTGGACCGGCCTGGCCGCGAGCCACCTCCACCGCCTCGCCCAGCACTACCAATGGGGGTGGCTCGAGCGCGCGACCAAGCAGCTGGTGACCACCACCATCACCCCGCCCGGGCTGTCGACCTCGACCCTGCCCATCGTCTTCACCATCAGCTTCGAGCGCAAGGTCGCCGGGTTGAATCCGGGCGCGCTGGACATCACCGGCGGCACCCTCGCCGAACAAGGCTTCGTGATCGAGACGGACGGGGTCAAGTACCTGGTCAAGGTCACTACCGACAAGGCGGGCACCGTCGCCCTCGCGCTCAAGGAGGGCGCCGCCCGCGATCCCGAGCAGGTGGTCACCGCCGCCGCCCAGGCCAAGATCGAGTACGTGCCCAAGCCAGAGGCGCCGGCGGCGCCGCCCAAGCCCTGAGCGGCCACACCGTCGGGGCGGTCAGCGCGGCGGCGGCAGCAGGTTGCGCACCGCCGCGAGCAGGTCGTCGGCGCGTGGGCGCCGGAAGGGATTGGTGAGGGTGCGCCAGCGCTCGACCCCGTCGCGGCCGATCAGCACGCTCAGGCGGCGGGTGCCGTACCAGGCCTTGGCGCCGAAGGCGCGGCAGCAGCTGCTGAGAGGATCGGCATAGAGCGGGAAGGGCAGGCGGCGGTTGGCGGCGAAGCGCTGGTGGCGCTGATGGCTGGCGGGGTTGATGCCGGCAAGCGCCACCCCGGCGGCGGCGAAGTCGGCCCAGCGGTCGCGGTACTCGCACAGCTGGGCGGTGCACACCGCGGTCTCGTCGCCCGGGTAGAACAGCAGCAGCACCGGACGCTCCTGCCACAGCGTGGGCAGCGCCACCGTGGCCCCGGCGGTGTCGACCAGGGTGAGCGCCGCGAAGTCCGTGCTCACAGGCCGACCGCGGCGCGCGCGCGCGCCACCACCACACGCGCGCGCGTGCGCGCGGCGGCGGCGCCTGACGCGAGCACCTCATCGACGTAGCCCGGGCGCGCCAACAGCGCGGCGCGGCGCGCGCGCGCCGCGCCGAAGTGCTCGAGCAGGAGCTCGAACAGCGCCTGCTTCGCATGGCCGTAGCCGAAGCCCGCCGCGCCCGGTGTGCGGTAGCGCTCGGCCAGCTCCAGGGTGCGCGCATCGCCAGCCCCGGCGATGGCGCGGAAGATCTGGAATACGCTGCAGCGCTCCGGCTCCTTGGCCTGGTGCATGTCCAGAGAGTCGGTGGTGATCGACATCACGCGCTTGCGCAGCGCCTTCTCGTCGGCGAAGGGGTCGATGGTGTTGCCGTAGCTCTTCGACATCTTCTCGCCGTCGGTGCCGGGCAGCAGGGCGGCGTCGGCGGCGAGGCGGTACTCCGGCAGGCGGAAGACCTCGGCACTAAACTCGTTGTTGAAGCGCCCGGCCATGTCGCGCGCGAGTTCGAGGTGCTGGACCTGGTCCTTGCCCACCGGCACCAGCTCGGCGTCGACCGCGAGGATGTCGGCGGCCTGCAGCACCGGGTAGGTGAACAAGCCGACGTTGGCGGACATGCCCTTGGCGAGCTTATCCTTGTAGCTGACCGCCTTCTCCATCAGCGACATCGGGCAGACGCAGGAGAGCAGCCAGCACAGCTCGGTGACTTCCGGAACGTCGTGCTGGACGTAGATGCTGGTGCGCGCCGGGTCGAGGCCGAAGGCGAGGTAGTCGACGACGATCTGGCGGATGTTCGCGCGCAACGCGGCGGGATCGCGCGCCGAGGTCAGGGCGTGGTAGGAGGCGACGAAGACGTACATCTCGTGCCCGGCGGCCTGCAGCTCGAGGAACTGGCGGATTGCCCCGGCGTAGTTGCCGAGGTGGAGCTGGCCAGTGGGCTGGATGCCGGAGAGCACGCGGGACATGGGGTTCTCAAGATCAGCGCGAAGAGCGCAATCAGCGGAGGTAGGTGAAGGCGTTGTAGGTCAGCCAGCCCATCATCATGCCCTGGCGGATGACGATCTGATCGACCTGGTTGTTGTTGTTCTCGTAGGTCCACATCATAAAGCCGAGCGCGCCGATCACCGTCATGGTCAGGCACACTTGGCGCGCCAACAGCTGGCGCCCGGATAAGCCGAGGATGAGGTTATAGACCAGCTGGCCGCCATCGAGCGGATAGATCGGCAGCATGTTGAAGCAGCCCATCCACAGGTTGATGTAGCCGGTGAGGTGGAGGAACTGGACCAGCAGGCTTTCGCCGCCGTAGGTGCCGGGCACCAGTTCGGGTTGGTAGTTCCTAACCAGCCACAGGCCGCCATAGCCGATGCCGGCGAGGATGAAGCTGACCAGCGGCCCGGCGGCGACGATGAGCAGCTCGCGGCGCGGCAGGGAGTCCCGGGTCGACTTGCACAGGCCGCCGAACGCCCACAGCGTGATGGTGACGCCGAAGGCGCCGAGCAGGCGCGCGGTCAGGCCATGGCCGAGCTCGTGCAGGATGATGCCAAGGATCAGCACGATCAGCGCGAGGATGAAACGCTCCATCACGAACTGGCCGGTCGCCGAAAAGCTGCTGTTGTAGATCATGTAGACCATCAGCAGCGCCGACCAGTGGGCGTAGAGCGGGATTGGTCCGAGATTGCCGAGATAGAGGCTGTCGCGCTCGCCGATCATGGTCGGGGAGGATAGCCGCCGATGTCGCTAGTCCATGGCTGATTGCGCGCAGCTTGAGCTGTGCCCGCGCATCGGCTATCATCGCCTATGCGCGGTCTGCGTCTGCGCGACAGCACTCCCGGCGTGGTGCGCGCCCGCCCGGCGCGCGCGCTCGATGGCGCGCCGCTGCTCAAGCCCGGCGCCGCGCTCACCGCTGGGCAGCTGGGCAACTGGGCAACTGGGCAACTGGTGCGACTGGGCGAGCAGGGCCTGCAGGAGCTGTGGGTGGTGGGGGCGGGCGAGACCGTGCCCGATCCCGCGGTGCCGGAGTACCTCGACCGCTATTGCCCCGACTTCTCCGCCTTCGACGTCAACCGGGCGCGCCCGTTCTCTCTGCACGCCCTCCTTGCCGCCTGCGCCGCGCGCGCGGTGGCACGCCTGAGCGGGCTCGGGCGCGGCGAGGACGCTTTCGTCATGGGCTTGCTGCACGACCTCGGCAAGCTCGCCATCGCCGAACACCTCCCTGAGCTTAGCGCCAAGGTGCGCGCCCACCTCGAGCGCCACGGCGGCCTGCTGCGCGAGGCCGAGGTCGCGGTGCTCGGCTGCGACCACGCCGCGGTTGGGCGCTTCCTGTGCGAGCATTGGTCGCTGCCGCGCGACTACCGCGACGCCATCGCCGGCCACCACGACTGTGCCGCCGCCGGCGAGGAGAACCGCCCGTGGGCGGCGCTCGTCCACCTCGCCGACATCCTCAGCCGCGCCATGCTCATCGGCAACGCCGGCGACCAGGGCATGCCGGTGCTCGACGCCCAGGCGCTGCCCATCCTGCGCCTGCGCGAAGACCAGTTCGGTGAATTCCTGCGCACCGCCGAGGACGAGCTCGGGCGCGCCGAGGTGTTCTTCACCATCATCAACGATTGGCGGCGCGCGGCCCGAGCCGCCCGAGCGGTGCGCCGGGCGGCGGCTGGCGCCGCCTCCGAAGTGCGTTCTAATTGCGCGCGTGAGCGATCCCGCCGCCGCCCTGACCGTCTCCGCGCTCACCCAGCGCATCAGCGCCGCGGTCGAAGATCTCGGCACCCTGCTGGTGCGCGGCGAGCTGACCCAGGTCAAGGTCGCGCCCAGCGGCCACCTCTATGCCACCCTCAAGGACGCCACGGCGGTGATCGGGCTGGTGATGTGGCGCTCGCAAGTGGTGCGCAACGGGGCGCTGCCGCGCGACGGCGAACAGGTGGAGGTGCGCGGTGCGCTCAGCGTCTACGCCCCGCGCGGGCAGTACCAGCTCATCGCCACCCGCATCGCCGCCCTCGGCCAGGGCGACCTCGCGGCGCGCTTCGCCGCGCTCAAGGCCAAGCTCCTCGCCGAGGGCCTGTTCGCCGAGGAGGGCAAGCTGCCGCTGCCGGTGCTGCCGCGCGCGGTCGGCCTCGCCACTGCCGCCGGCAGCGCCGCCCTTGCCGACCTGCTGCATTCCATCCGCAGCCGCTTCCCGCGCATGCCGGTGGTGCTGGCGAGCTGCCTGGTGCAGGGCGTGGGGGCGCCGGCGCAGATCGTCGCCGCCCTCCAGCGTCTCGACCGCCACCCCGAGGTCGACGTCATCGTGGTCGGACGCGGCGGCGGTTCGATCGAGGACCTGTGGGCCTTCAACGACGAGGCGGTGGTGCGCGCCATCGCCGCCTGCCGCACCCCGGTGGTCTCAGCGGTCGGCCATGAGACCGACCACACCCTCAGCGACCTCGCCGCCGATGTGCGCGCCAAGACCCCGACCGCGGCGGGCGAGCTGGTGGTGCCGAGCGAGGCGGAATTAGCCTCGCTCCTGCTCGCCTCGCGCGCCCGCCTCGACGCCGCGCTCGACGCCCTGCTCAGCAGCGCGCGCTCTCGCCTGGCGGGGCTGGCCAGCCACCGCGCCCTCGCCAGCCCGGGGCATCAGCTGGCGCTGCGCAGCCAGCGCCTCGACGAGCTCAGCCAGCGCCTGGAAGAGCAGGCCGACGCCGCACTGCGCGTGCGCCGCGAGCGCCTCGGGATGATGGCGCTGCGCCTCGACCATGCCGGCCCGCGCCAGCGCCTGCGCCAGTCCCGCCAGCTGCTCGATGAGCGCGCACGCACCCTTGAGCGCGCCTGCGCGCTTACGTTCGCGCATCACGGCGAGCGCCTGGCGGCGGGGGCGGGCCGCCTGGCCGCGCTCTCGCCCCTGGCGGTGCTCGCGCGCGGCTACAGCGTGGTGCGCCAGGGCGCCGCCCTGGTGGTGCGCAGCATCGACCAGGTTGCGCCCGGCACGCCGATCGAGGCGCGGGTGGCGGACGGCTGGATCCAGGCCATCGTTACCGGCAGCCGCGCGCAGGCGCTCGACGAGCCGGGAGGGGAGTCCGCGCGCGTCCCCCGCCCGCGGCAGTGAGGGCGTGGCGGCGGCCCTTCACTGCCCATCCGCCAGCTGCCACCACCGGCGCCCGCCATCCTCGCTGATGAAGCGCACGCTGCGCACCTCCTGACCGTCGCCGCGGATGGCGAGGCGGAACTCCTGGTGCGCGCCTGGTGCGCCTTGAGTGCCAGGCGCGCCAGTGCTCGCCGGCGGCGCCTGGAGCATGCGCCGCTGCCAGCTGCGCCCGCCATCCTCGCTGCCCACCACCAGCAGGCGCTGCGGCGAGGCGTCGCTGCGGCAGACCAGCACGGCGGTGACGCGGTTGCCGGCGACCAGGGCGGTGGCCCAGCCCCAGCCGAGGTACTCGCGCAGGGCGCACAGTTCGCCGCCGGGGCGCCTGATCGCCGGCTGGCCGTCGAGGGTGTCGCCGTAGGTCACCAGCGTGGCGCCGCCGGGCAGGCCGATCGCCTGGCCGGCGATCGCGGCATCGGCGCCCGCCTCGACGGTGACCAGCGCCAGCGCGTCGCTGCCGTCGCCGTCGCTGCGCGCGCCGCAACCGCCGACGCACAGCGCCGCCACGAGCAGCAGGGAGGCAGGGGCGGCGCGCCTCATGCCCGGGTCTGGCCCTCGCCGCGGCAGACCCACTTGTAGGTGCACAGCTCGCGGATGCCCATCGGCCCGCGTGCGTGCACGCGGTTGGTGCTGATGCCGACCTCGGCGCCGAAGCCGAACTGGCCGCCGTCGGTGAAACGGGTAGAGGCGTTGTGGTAGACGCAGGCGCTGTCGACCTCGCGCAGGTAGCGTTCGGCGGCGGCGGTGTCGGCGGTGACGATGCCGTCGCTATGGTGGCTGCCGTGGCGTTCGGTGAAGGTGATCGCCTGGTCGAGCGAGTCGACCACCGCCACCGCGAGGATCAACGCCAGGTATTCGGTGCTCCAGTCTTCCGTGCTGGCCGGGACGGCGTGCGGCATCAGCGCGCGCGCTGGCGCATCGGCGCGCACTTCGACCCCG
>JAYVMM010000536.1:0-4914 GCA_043758975.1 Planctomycetota bacterium
TCGAGGCTGGGGCGGAGGTACTGGCCGATGGTCATGATGTCGACCCCCGCCGCCACCACATCGTCCATCAGCGCGCGCACCTCGTCGTCGGTCTCGCCCAGGCCGACCATGATCCCCGACTTGCTCAGCACCGCGCGGTCGAGGCGCTTGACCTCGGCGAGCAGCTCGAGCGAGCGGCGGTAGCGCGCCTGAGGGCGCACCGTGGGGTAGAGGCGCGGGATGGTCTCGAGGTTGTGGTTGTAGACGTCGGGGCGGGCGGCGACCACGCACGCGAGGGCGGCGCGGTCGCCCAGGAAGTCAGGGGTGAGGACTTCGACCAGGATGCCAGGGTTGTGCGCGCGCACCGCCCTGATGGTGGCGGCGAAGTGGGCGGCGCCGCCGTCGGGCAGGTCATCGCGGTTGACCGAGGTGATGACCACGAAGCGCAGGCCGAGCTCCCCCACCGCGCGCGCCAGGCGCTCGGGCTCGCTCGCGTCGAGCGGGGGGGGTGTTTTGGCCCAGCGCACGTCGCAAAAGGTGCAGGTGCGGGTGCAGTGGTCGCCCATCAGCATGAAGGTGGCGGCGCGCTTGGACCAGCACTCCTGGCGGTTGGGGCAAGTCGCCTCCTCGCACACCGTGACCAGTCCGTGCTTGCGCACGATGGCGTTGGTGGCCGCGCTCTCCGCGCTCGCCGGCAGGCTGCGCTTGAACCACGCCGGCAGGCGCTGGCGGTCGGGGCTGATGGGGACGACGGGCATGCGCTGGGCTCGGGCGGGGAGGTGGCGGTGAACGCGCATGATGCCAGCCCGGCTTGGCCCGACAATGCTCAGCGTCCCCTGACCGGCAGCCGGCGCCGCACTGGCGCGCCTTGAGGCCGCTCTTGCGTCTGCCGCCCGCGCCGCTGCAATGCGGCGATGCTACGCGACGAGGCTGAGATTGTGGTGCGCTCCGGACATGGTGGGGCGGGGGCGGCGACCTTCTACCGCGAGAAATTCATCGCCGAAGGCGGGCCGGATGGCGGCGACGGTGGCGCTGGCGGCGACGTGGTGTTCATCGCCAGCCCGCACCTCAACACCCTCTCCGCCTTCGTCCGCCGCCGGCACTGGTACGCCAAGCACGGCCAGCCCGGGCGCGGGCGCCAGTGCTTCGGGCCGGCGGGGGAGGACCTCGAGATCACAGTACCGTGCGGCACCGTGATCAAGCTGCGCGACAGCGGCGAGATCATCGCCGACCTCACCGCGGTCGGGCAGCGGGTGACGGTGGCCGCCGGCGGCAAGGGCGGCAAGGGCAACGTGCACTGGAAGAGCTCGACCAACCAGACCCCGCGCCAGTTCGGCCCCGGCGGACGCGGGGTCGAGCTGTGGCTCCGGCTCGAGCTCAAGCTGATCGCCGACATCGGCATCATCGGTTTCCCCAACGCCGGCAAATCGACCCTGCTCTCACGCATGTCGATGGCGCGTCCGAAGATCGCCGCCTACCCCTTCACCACCCTCGAGCCCCAGCTCGGGGTGATCGAACGCGTCGATCGCACCCTGGTGCTCGCCGACATTCCCGGGCTGATCGAAGGCGCATCCGCCGGCAAGGGCCTGGGCCATCAGTTCCTGCGCCACGTCGAGCGCTGCCCGATGCTGCTCCATCTCGTCGACGGCGCGAGCGGCGAGCTCGACGAGCTCGCCCAGCGCATCGCGGTGCTCAATACCGAGCTTAGTCGCTTCAGCGAGATGCTGAGCGCCAAGCCCCAGCTCATCGTGCTCAACAAGAGCGACGCCCGCCCCGAATTGACCGAACTGGGCGTCGCCCTCGCCGCCCGCCTCGGCCAGGAGGTGGTAGTCATCTCAGGGGTTTCCGGCGCGGGCATCCCGGAACTGGAAAACCGCCTGCTGCAGCTAGTATCAACCTCCGGGAGCCGGACATGAACATCAGGGAAGTGCTGCGCGCGATGGTCCAGCTCAGGTCCAGCGACCTTTTCCTCAAGGTCGGCGGCCCGCCGCGCGTGCGCGTGGACGGCACCGTGCGCCAGCTCGGAAATACCGCGCTGACCAAGGACGACATGAAGGATGCCTTCCTGCTGCTGATCGACGAGCACAGCCGGGACGGGTTCAAGAAGTCGCACGAATGCGACACCGCCTTCGAGGAGGAGGGGCTCGGACGCTTCCGCGTCAACGCCTTCATGCAGCGCGGCAACATCGGCTTCGTACTGCGCCACGTGCGCAGCGACATCCCCGAGTTCAAGGACCTCGGCCTGCCGGTCGAGGTCTTCGAGCGCTTGGCCATGCTGCGCCGCGGCTTGGTGCTGGTCACCGGGGTGACCGGCTCGGGCAAGAGCACCACTCTGGCCTCGATGATCGAGTACATGAACCGCACCACCAGCCGTCACATCATCACCATCGAAGACCCGATCGAGTACAGCTACGTCGACGACCGCTGCGTGATCAATCAGCGCGAAGTCGGCATCGACACCCGCGACTTCAAGACCGCGCTGCGCCACGCCATGCGCGAAGCGCCCGACGTCATCCTGATCGGCGAGATGCGCGACGTCGAGACCGTGCAGGCGGCGATCGATGCCGCCGAGACCGGCCATATGGTGCTCTCCACGCTGCACACCATCAATGCGCAGCAGACCATGGAACGCATCATTAACTTCTTCCCGCCCTACCAGCACAACCTGGTGCGCATGCAGCTGTCGATGGTGTTCCAGGGCGTGGTCAGTCAGCGCCTGGTGCCGCGCAAGGAGCGCGGCGGGCGCGTGCCCGGGCTGGAGATCATGATCGCCACCCCGACCATCAAGGCGCTGATCGAGGAGGGCCGCACGCCCGAACTCTACGCCGCGATCCGCGACTCCGAGCACTTCGGCTGCGTCACCTTCAACCAGAGCCTGTTCAAGCTCTATGAGAAGGGCGACATCACCCGCGAGGACGCGCTCGCCACCTCGGATAACCCGGACGAGATGGAGATGCTCTTCCGCGGCATCCAGCGCGGCTCATCGACCCAGCTGATGCCCTCCGCCAAGCGCTGAACGCAGCCGGCGCGCCGCCGCCGCATGCCGTTCGTGCGCCCAGGGTCCGCATCCGCCGGTGAACGATGCGCCGGACTGGCGTTTATCTCCTGCGGAGGGCCAGCCATGGAGCAGAAGTCGGTGAGGTCGGTGAGGTCTGCTCCGCATCGCCTGCGCGCACTCGCCGCACTCGCCGTACTCGCCGCATTCTCCACCTTGGCCATCCTGGCGGCGGCGGATGGCAGCGCGATCACCCCCGTCGCCGACGATGCGGTCGGGCGTCGCGCCTTCGACGATCTGGCAGCCTACTACGACACCAAAACCGAGCCCCCGGTGCGGGAGGCGATCGCCCAGCTCGCGGATCTGCAAGCGGGTCCAGCGGCTGGCGAGTATCTTGCCGACCTCCTCCGCCAGGCACGCGCCGACGAGGTCAATCACCGTGCCGAATGGCGTTCGACGCCCTTCTGGGGCGGTGGCGGTGTCAATGCCGCGCGTTCCTTCCGCGAGGCTCTGGCCTGGCGCCTGGGCCGGGAGGCGCCCGACAGCGTCACCATCCTCCCGGCCGCCAGCTGGCTGATCGACGAGGATGAGCTCGCCGACGATGCGTTTGCGGGCATGACCATGGTGCGGCGATGCAGCGCGCCGGAGAGCGTGCCGATCCTGCGCCGGGTGCTGGTCCAGCCGCATGACATCCAGGCGGTCCTGGTCGGGGCCATCACGGAGGCCGGTAGCCGGCAGCTCCAGGCGCTGCAACCGCAGCTCATCCGCCTCTGCACGCATCATCGCAGTGCCGTGCGCAGCGCCGCGCAGACCGCAGCCAGGGCACTGGGCGCCACCGACCTGCCGGCCTTCGATCCGGTGGCGGCCCTCACCGCCCTCGATGGCCAGCTCGCCATAATCGATGCCATGATCCTCGAGCTGCCGCCGCCCACCGCGCCCTTCGCCCGCCTGGAGGTCACCCATCATGCGCTCACCGCCAGTGGCGATGACCCCACCACCCTGTCCTCGTTCGGCTGGATCCGCTCCGCGGATGAGGTCAGCTGGACCATCGACGATCTCTTGGCCAGTACCTGGACGGTACCCAATAGCACCGTGCAACCCGCGGACCGCGTGTACCGCTCCGCCGTCCGCCACGATGCGACCCGCGCCGAGGCCATCGCCTGGGTGACCTCTACCCGCGCGGTGATCGCCGCCGGGGGTGTCGATGAGGCCGTGCGCAAGGCCCATGACAGCCTGTCCGCCGCCGGCGGCCTCACCGAGCAGTTTGAGCCAGGCTTCATCTCGCTGCCAGAGCTGGTGCTGGCGGTGAGCTGCCGCCGGCGGGGCGAGACTGGGCAGGTCGCCGCCCTGCTCCTCCCCTGCCTCGATCAATGCCCAGACGACCGTTGGCTGCTGCGGGTGGCACGCGACCTGTTCGGGAATCGCTACCACCAGGACATGCTGGAGGCGTTCTCCGGCCGCGACTACGCCCAGGCCCTGCGCCTTGCGCAGCACCTGTCGCAGCCCTGCTTCCAGGGCTATGGCTACCAGGAGCGGGCGGTGGAGCTGGCCGCCGACCTGCCCACCCGCATGGATGATTTCACATCCTTCTTCCTGCCCACCAGGGAAGTCTGGAAGTCGTTCTGCGAGGGCTGGACACGGCCACAGCAGATCGACTACCTGGTCGCGCGGCTGCGCCTGATGAACTGCGTGCAAATGGGCCAGCCAGGCGGCGTCTATTACCCCGCCCCGCAGTACAGCAACCCGGTACGGGTCTACGATCGGCACCTGCGCAAGCGCCAGGACCAGGTCACAGCGGACCCGGCCTTGGTTGCGGTCATCAATCCCTTCAGCGAACTGCTGGCTCTGCTCACGGTCGCCGATCTTCCCCGCATCCTGCCCGCCCTCGACGACCAGCGCTTCATCCCCACCTTCAGCTACTGGCGCAACTTCCATCCCGA
>JAYVMM010000537.1:0-2672 GCA_043758975.1 Planctomycetota bacterium
CCTGATCGGGGAGGACCAGCCCGCCCGTGTCCCCCGGGACGGCATCAGGCGCGAGGACGATGCCGGCCTCCTTCTCATGCTCGCGCAGGGCGGCGAGGACCTCCGGGATGTAGAGGGTATCGGCGCACAGCCGCTCGCTGGAGTGAGAGAACTCGCGGCGCAAGAGCGCCCGCAGGCGTTCGTCGCCGATGGCGAGGGCGCCGACCAGATCGGCCAGGGAGCGCTTGGTGTCCTCAAGCTGGCGGCGGGTGAGGTCGAGCTCGGCACGGATCGTCGCGTTGTCGGCCTGCGCCGCGGCCAACTGGACGCGCAGCGCCGCAGCCTCCCCCCGGGCCTCGTCGCGCTCGTTGCAGGCCACCGCCTTCTCATGGGTCAGGCGATGGACCGCCTCGCGCAGTTGCCCGATCTCAGCCGCTTGGCGGAGCACCTGCGCTTCCAGGGAGGCAATCCGGCGTGTGTCTGAGGTGCTCATCGCTGCCGGCATCATGCGGGCGCCAGTGCCGAGTCATCAGCTTTCGCGGATTTCTCTGTATCCATGCGTGGTTGTAATGGATCGTAATGCTGATGGTACATAGCATGCCTGATGTCGATGCCCTCGAGCAGGTAGATCATCTCGGCGACCGAGAGCGCGTGGCTTCCAGCGACGGTGCGATCGTCCGCAACCCGACCGCGCACGGCGAAGGTGCCGCGCTCGAGGCGCTTGGCTGCCTGCCAGAATCCAGTGATGTCCCAGACCAGGACTTTGAGCGTGGAACGGTTGCGACCGACGAAGACGAAGGCGTCGCCGCTGAGCGGGTCTTTGCCCAGCTGCTCGCGTACCAGGGCGGCGAGACCATCGAAGCCCTTGCGCATGTCGGCGCAGGCGCGGGCGAGGTAGATGCGCTGGCAATGAGAGAGGCTCAGCATGGGTGGACCTCGGCGATGATGCGACCGATCCACTGCGGATCGGTGCCGATGGGAACGCGCAGCGTAGCCCCGGACGTCCAGGAGACCGTTGCCATCTCATGTGCGGGAGGCGCCGTGATCACAGCGGGATGGCGAAGTACCTCGATGAAACCCGAGGCCGACTCCGGCGAAGATTGAGGTGTGTTGACCGGTCGAGTCCACGACCTGGTAGTATGGTAGACTAGGCCATGTTCGCGGCAGTAGGCCGCGCGACTCAGGCCGCTCGCGCGCCAACGGTCGAAATGCTGCTGGCGCGCAGTGAGATTGGATAACATGCCGATTCCTCCGGAGTGGTGAGGTCGGCCATTTTATCAAGCCGCCTGGAGCTCCGAGAGGTCGTTCGTAAACCGGTTACGGATCTCCCGGGATGCCGGGTTGCGGCCATGTCCCTTGCCGGGAGGCCGCTTCGCGCGTTGGTAGATGATGGATTCCAGCTCCGGGGCGGCTGGCGGTGGCGCCGGTTCGCTGGAGGCGGGAACGCCCAGGAGGGTGACTTCCTTCTCTGCCGGCGTCCTGGGCTTCTTCTCGCTCGAAATGATGCGACCAGAGCGTGGCCTTGGGTTGGGGTCAGTGAGCGATGTGCGATGATTTCCGGCATGATGATACCTCCTGGAAGACGATCATCTCCAGGGCAATCAGGCCAGTCTACACGGCTTCACGGGGCGCATACAAAATAAAAGGATTTGTAGTGGTCGTAGCTTATGGCCGGTCCTGTGGCCCCTATTGGGGCCTTAACGGAGCAGCCGATTCATCAATGAATTCTATCGATCGGGACGTTTCCCATTTCGCCGCAGCGCACAAAGTACAAAATCTGGGAAATGACTTTTGGCGGCGCGCCTATTCCTTGCTCGCTGCCGGCTTGGCGCCGCCCTCGTTGATCGCGGCCTTGAGGTCGCGCTCGAGCTTGCTCAGGGCGTTGAACTGGAAGCGCTCGAGCACATCGCCGACCTCATCCTCGGTCTTGCCGGCGGCGATGGCGCGGTCGGAGAAGGATTGGACCGCGACCTTGAGCTGGGCGAAGCGCTCGACCGCCTTCTTCTTGTCCTCGAGCGGCGAGCTGCCGCCCGCCTGGTCGAGCACGGTATGCACCGCTTCGATGTCCTTGCGCAGGGCGGAGGCCTCCTTGCGCAGGTCGAAGGCGGGGTCGGCGGCGACCAGCGGCGCGAGCAGGGCGAAGAGCAGAGCGGCGGCGGCAGGCGCGCGGAGGGAGGGGCGCATGCGGCCTCCTAGTGGGCGCTGTCGCCGGCTTCGGGGACGCTGGCGTCGAGTTGGGGGATGAGGATGCCGTCAGCCGGGAACTCGGGCACGCGCGCGCTCACCGCCTTGATCAGGCCCTCCTTCAGGCGCACCTGGTCGGGTTCGGCGAACTGCGCTGGCGGCAGGTGCTGGACGTAGCCGAGGATGGCATCCTGGATCAGCGGCGCCTTGGCCTCGAGCGCCTTGGCCTGGGCGGCATCGCGGAAATAGAGCGCCAGGCCGAGCACCAGCTGGCGCCGTCCGATACCCTCGAGGGTGCGGGTCAAGGACAGCGCGGGCAGGCGCACCAGCACCGCGCTGGTGTCCGCCGGCGCAGTAGCCGCGGGCGCGCCGGCGGCGGGTGCGGGCAGGTTCGCCGGCGCGCCGGCGGCCGGCGGGTGCACGGTTGCGGGTTCGGCCTGGTATTCGAGGAGGTCGAGCACCAGGGCGTCGCGCGCCTTGCCGCTCAGGCTGGCGGGCAGGCCGCCGAG
>JAYVMM010000538.1:0-4822 GCA_043758975.1 Planctomycetota bacterium
CGGGCGACCACAGGTCCTTGAATTTGTCCCAGCCCTCATCGTAATCGTGGCGGCTCTCGCGGCCATAGCGGAATTCAGCGCCGGCACGAAAGCCCAGCCAGGCGTCGCCGGTGCAGTCGATGAACAGCGGCGCACTGAAGCGCATCGCCTCGCCGGTGCGGTTGTGGCTGGCATCGATGCTGGCGATGTGCCCGCCCTCGACCTGCGCTTCGTAGAGCCGCCACTCGCGGAACTGCACCACGTTGGGCTCGGCATCCATGGTCGCCTGGCGTTTGTGGTCGTCGGCCTGCGCCTCGGCGGAGCCGTTGCCGGCCTTCCATGCCTTGGTGTCGATGCCGCTGATGATGCCGCCGTCCTTGCCGCTGATGCCCTCGGTGTGCACGCGGATCTCCCCGCTCGCGTTGCCGCCGAACACCGGGCGGTCGTGCACCAGGGCCACGCGCAAGCCGCTCTTGGCGGCGGCGAGGGCGGCGCCGCAGCCGGCCAGCCCGCCGCCCACCACCACCAGGTCGAAGGATTCGCTGCGCCGCGGCACCGCCGGGATGCCCATCAGGCGCCGCCGCCAGCTGAGCATCGCGGTGAGCTCGTTGGGCGGGGTGAAGGCGGCGTCCTTGGTGAAGAACAGCGCATCGCAGCGCCCGTCGAAGCCGCTGAGGTCGCTCAGCTCGATGCGCGTGCCGGGGCGGGTGATCTCGAGCGTGCCGCCCGCCTGCCAGGCCCAGCCCGGGGCGGTGCCGAACACCGTGCTCACAGCGGCGCCGTCGACCAGCACGCGGAAGCGTCCGGGCGCCTCCCACGGTCCCGGGCACCAGTTGCGTGTGCGCACGTGCAGCTGGTAGGTGCCGGTGGCGGGGAACACCGCGGTGGTGCTGGCGTTGCCCACCGGTTTGCCGAAGCCATGCGCGAGCAGGTAGGGCGAGCCCATGACGTCGCAGAACTGCGGATCCAGGGACCAGCCGCCGAAGTCGGCGAAGGCGCGCGCCTCGAGCAGCAGGCAGGGGGCGGCGTGGCTGCCGTCAGGATCGTCGAAGCCCAGGGCGGCGAGCGACAGGCCGCTGCACAGGGCGAGGAAGGAGCGGCGCGAGTGGGTCATGCGGACCTCGGGACTCATGGTGCTATATTAGCATCATAGGTCCAGGCTATTCGCCTGCAGAGGGCACTGAGGCGCCCAGCCAGCGCCCCTGGGGTCAGGAGAGGCCCTCGAGCAGGCCGGCGCTGTCGCCGAAGCTGGACAGCGGGCTGCCAGCGCGCGCCGCCATGCCGAGGAAGAGGTCGCACATGTTGCCCTTGGCGTTGAGCGTGCGCCCACTCTTGATGGTGCCGCCGCCGGTGCCGGCGAGCAGGATGGGCAGGTCGTCGTGGTTGTGGCGGTCGCCATCGCCGATCGCCGAGCCGTAGACCATCATGCTGTGGTCGAGCAGGCTGCCCTTGCCGTCATTGAGCGACTTCATGTTCTTGAGCAGGTAGGCGAACAGCTCGACGTGGTGGACATTGATCTTGGCGATGCCCTCGAGCTTCACCGGGTCCTTGCCGTGGTGCGAGATCTCGTGGTGGCCGCCCATCACCCCGAGCTCGGGGTAGCTGTGGCCTGAGCCGCCGTTGCCGAAGGAGAAGGTGACGATGCGGGTGGTGTCGGACTGGAAGGCGAGGGTGATGAGGTCCATCATCAGCTTGGCGCGCTCGCCGTAGACCATCGGCGGGGTGGCCGGCGGATTGACGGTGATCGCCGGCGAGTAGGTGCCGGGCTTCTTGTCGCTGGCCTGCTTGGCCGCCTCCGTGGCAGCGAGCTCGGCGTGCTCGATGCGCTTCTCCAGCGCGCGCACCGAGTCGAGGAATTCGTCGAGCTTGCGCTGATCGTTGCTGCCCACCGCGCCCTTCAGGCTCTTGGCGTCGGAGAGCACCTCGTCGAGCACGCTCTGCTCGAGCGAGGGCGCGCCGGCGTCATCACCTCCCTTGGAGGCGAACTTGCTGGCATCCACCGCCGGCCCGCCGCTGCGCTTGGGCCGCCCCGCGCTGCGCGCGGCGAACATGCGGTCGAACACCGCCTTGGGGTTGGTCTCCTTGGCCATCGGCGTGGTCGGGGAGCGCCAGGAGATGTTGGACGAGTAGGCGCAGCTATAGCCGGAGTCGCAGTTGCCGGCCTGGCCGCCGCCCTCCATGCCGAGCTCGAGCGAGGGCAGCGAGGTGTAGATGCCGATGGTCTCGGCGAGCTTCTGGTCGATCGAGATGCCGGTGGAGATGTCCGCGCCCGAGGTCTTCTTGCACTGGGTGCCGGTGAGGAAGGTGCTGGACTCGCGCGCGTGGTCGCCGGCGCCATCGCCGTTGGCGCGCGCCTTGGCGTGCAGCAGGTTGTTGATCACCAACACCTCGCTCATCACCGGGGCGAGCGGCATGAGGATGCGCGGATAGGGGGTGGTCATCCCGGTCTTGGGCTTCCACTCGTCCTGGTTGACCCCGTTGGCGATCATGAAGAAGGCGCAGCGGATGGGTGAGCGGTATTCGCCCTTCTTGGGCTCATCAGCCCAGCCCATGGCGTCGAGCAGGGGGAGCGCGATGGTCGCGGTCAGGCCCTTGAGCATGGTGCGGCGCGGGATGAGCCAACTCTTACGCATGGTAAACCTCGTAGGTGCTGTCTGAGCTATTTGTTACGTCGATAGAGGAAAGGGTAGCTCTTGACCACTTGGGTGACCATGGTGTCAAAGTGATACTGGTCCTTGGCCACCGCGCTGCTGATCGCATCGATCACCATGTCGTCGTCGGTGATCATGCCGCGCCCGACGGCGAAGATCAGCATCTTCTCGCTCAGGCGGCGGGTGAAGTCGTCCTTGTGGGTCATGAACAGGTTCTTGAGCTCGATCGGCCCCTTGAAGGACACCCCGCCGGGCAGGGAACCGGAGACGTCGAGCATCTTGCCGCCGTCGTCGCTGCGCCAGCGCCCGAGGGCATCGTAGTTCTCGAAGCCGAAGCCGATCGGGTCCATGCGCGTGTGGCAGGAGGCGCACACCGGGTCGGTGCGGTGACGTTCCATCATTTGCCGCAGGCTGAGGCCGGCCGAGCTGCCCTTGTCCTGTTCGGGCAGCTGGGCCACCGACGGCGGCGGCGGCGGCGGCGGGTCGCCGACGATCTCCTCGAGGATCCACTTGCCGCGCTTGACCGGGCTGGTGCGGGTGGGGTTGGAGGTGATGGTCAGGATGCTGGCCATCGACAGCACACCGCCGCGGTTGTGGTCGCTGAGCTGGACCTTGCGCATCGCCGGGCCGGTGACGTTGGGGATGCCGTAGTGGCTGGCCAGGCGATCGTTGACGAAGGTGTAGTCGCTGTCGATGAACTCGAGCACGCTGCGGTCCTCGCGCATGATGTTTTCGAAGAACATCGTGGTCTCGTCGTACATCGCCTTCTTCAGCACCTTGTCGTACTCGGGGAACTTCTTGGGGTCGGGCTGGAAGGTGTCGAGGTTGCGCAGGTGCAGCCACTGCTCGGCGAAGTTCTCGGTCATGGCGTGCGACTTGTTGTCCCGGATCATGCGCTTGACCTGCTTTTCCAGGATCGCGGGGTCGCGCAGCTTGCCCTGCTTGGCGAGGTCGAAGAGCTCGTCGTCGGGCATGCTCGACCACAGGAAGTAGGACAGTCGAGATGCGACCTCCCAGTCGCTCAGCGGATAGGCGCCGTTGGGCTCGCTGCTCGGGCGGCTCAGCTCGACGCGGAAGAGGAAGAACGGCGACTCCAGCACCGCCTTGAGGGTGATCTTGACCGCCTCCTCGAAGACCTCGCCATCGCGGTCGGCGAGGTCGAAGAGCTTGAGCAGGCGCTCGAGCTTCTCCGGTGTCACCGGCTGGCGGAAGGCACGGGTGGTGAAGCGCTCAATGACCATGCGCGCGGCATCGCGCTTGGCCACCTCGGCGCTCGGCTTGGCGATGAAGATGCGCTTGTGGCTCTCCGGGATCGGCGGCGCCGGCGGTCCGACCAGCTCGAGCGTATCGAGCAACAGGCTGCGCACCGCCGGCGGCTTGGCCGGTTTGGCCGGCGCCTTGGTGGTGGCGTTGCCGCCGCCGCCCTTGCCCGGCGCCCCGCCCGGCGGGGGGTCGCTGTCGCTATGCGGGTTGGCGAAGCACACCGCGATGTGGTGGCCGCCCTTCTTGAGCGTGAGAGTGGCGCTGTAGGTGCTCGGGAATGAGACCGACGCCGTCACCTTGATCTCGCTCGCCACCTCGTTGTCGACCTTGACCACCATCTTCGCGGCCTCGTTGCCGGCCTGGTCGCTGCCGGCCCGGATCTTGAGCGTGTACTTGCCCTCGACCGGCGCGCCGGTGTCGAGGTCGACTTCGCCGAGCGCGATGAAGGTGCGCGCCTTGCCGTCCGGCTTGGCCTCGAGCGGCTTGCCTTCATGGATGCCAGCGAGCTGTCCGGCGGCGAACTTGAGGTCGACCTGCTCGATGATGATCGCGCGGTCGAGGATCAGGGTGGCGGCGTCGTGGTACTTCTCAAGCAGCAGCGGCGGCAGGGAGAGCACATCGCCGATGTTGTCGAAGCCCTCGCCGACGTCGTCGGTGGGGAAGCCGGCGGCCGGCTTGATGTCGAACCCGAAGAGGTCGCGGATGGTGTTGTCGTACTCGTTGCGGTTGAGGCGCCTGATCGTCACCACCCCCGGATCGGGCGGGCCGGACGGGCGCTTGAGCGTGCGCAGGGCGGCGACCAGCTTCTCCGCCTCCGCCGGGGTCGGCTGCTTGGTGGCGTCCTCCGGTGGCATGTCCTTGGTCACCACCTTGTCGATCACCTTGCGCCAGAGGCGAAGCGACTTGCGCCCATGCTCCTCGTCCTTGAT
>JAYVMM010000539.1:0-3551 GCA_043758975.1 Planctomycetota bacterium
GTGCGCACGCTCGCCATATGGCCCGGCGGATCGCCGATGATACCCGAGCGGGCCATCGCCGTTGACGGCTGCCGCCCACGGTTGCGTCTCAGGCGGTCCTCAGCTCGGTTCGCTGGCGAAGCCGTGCAGCCTGCCGTCGCGCACGCCGTAGCTGACATGGATCGGGCTGCAGCAGACGGTGCAGTCCTGCACGTCGTCCTGGTCCCCGGCGCTGAGGTCGATGGCGATGGGGATGGTCTCGCCGCAGTGGGGGCAGGCGATGTGATGCTCGTGCGCCGCTTTGCCGTCCGCGCCATCAGCGCCGTCATCCTCGGCTTCGGGGTCGGTGTAGCCGGGATTGTGCTCGCACACGATGGCGACGAAATCGCGCAGCGCGAGGCGCTGCTCGTCATCGAGGCGGATCCCGCGTTTGCGCAGCATCCGGCGCAGCCGGCGTTCCAGGCGCATGGCGGCCTCCGTCCCCGATGATGCCCGGCGTGCATGCGGCGGCAATCGTGGTACCATCATCGTGGTACATCCTCCTGCCCGCCGGGGCCGACCATGCCGCAGCTGCCGTCCTCACTTCGCCGTCCATTCCCTGCCGCCGGCCTTCTCATGGGCTGCCTGCTGCTGGGCGCCGCCTGCGCTGCGCTCGATGGCGGCGAGACGGTACCGACAGGCGATCCCGATCGCTCGTACGACGAAGGTGTGCGCCTGTTCTTCGCCGCCGATCCCGGCGCGGCGGCGACGGCCTTCGACCATGTGATCGCGCTCTCGCCCGCGGCGGCCCCGGGGCTCTGGCAGCGCGGCATCGCGCTCTACTACGCCGGGCGCTACGCCGACGGACGGCGGCAGTTCGAGCTCCATCAGCAGGTCAACCCCAACGATGTGGAGAATGCCGCCTGGCACTTCCTGTGCGTGGCGCGGGCGCAGGACGTGGCGGCGGCGCGCGCGGCGCTCATCCCCATCACCGGCGATGCGCGGGTGCCGATGCGGGAGATCCACCAGCTCTTCGCCGGCAGCGGCAGCGCCGAGGCGGTGCTCAATGCCGCCGGGGCGGGGGCGGTCGACGCGCCGGAACGGCGCGACCGCCTGTGCTATGCCCATCTCTATCTCGGCCTCTACTGCGAGGCCCTGGCCAAGCCTGCGGAGGCCAAGGAGCACTTGCTGCTCGCTGCGGGCGAGTACCGCATGGACCACTACATGGGCCGGGTGGCGCAGGTGCATGTGCTGCTGCGCGGTTGGCAGCGCCCGGGCGGGGAGCATCCCTAGCGCTCTGCCTGAGCGCGCGGCGGGAACGCGGGCTTTCGCGCCGGATGAAGCCCCGTGCTGGTGAGGGCTGCACGGCGTGCACAGCCCCGGGGTGCTGTCCACTTGCGATACGGTGGCAAACCATTCGCGGCAATGCGCTTAGGGAGTGATGACAGTGCCTGGGTCGGCGTATCCGGAGGTGGGTCGTGCGACCGCGTGTCGACAGGGCCCGCCAGGGAGATGTCGCGGCCATTCACCCAAGTGCGGCTGGACTTCGCGCGGCGACCGACGTAGTGTTGAGGGACGTTCGCCTACCCACCAACTGACAGCAGCTAGCAGCAGCAGCATGAGCAGCAAGGATCGCCTAGGTCATGGGAAACATCATCGTCGGGGTGCTCTTCATCATTGGCGGCGCGAGTGGGCAATATGCAATGAAGGGGACCAACAGCCCGATTGCGCTGATAGTGCTGGGAGTGGCCCTCCTCGCCTTCGGCGGTTATCAGCTCTCCAGCGCCAAGAAGCCGAGCCAATCGCGGTATCAGCGCCCGACCGGATCACGACCGCGATCGTCGTCGCAGCAGGCGACCGGGCGCGCGATGCAGGCACGTTCGGCGCGCCGGCGCTGAGCCGAAAGGTGCTGTGAGCTGCCTCGCGGCGTGCTGAAGGTCCAGCTCGACCGTTCACGACGCCAAGCTGACTTCTGCGACGACCATGCAGTCCGGAGCCCTGGACGCATGGCCACATGCAGGCGGAGCGCGCTGAAATTCCGGCAGCGGGCCTGCCCCGTGTGCAAACGACTCCGGGCCATGGTGGTTTCCGCCGCAGTGTCCGCGTTCCAGCGGCGGTCGGGATCACTGGGTGGGCTCAGACCAGAAATTACGGTAAGCAGTTTGTCGGAATAAGCGGAAACCAGGCCCGCTTCCCGCTGGAACTTCGCGGTCTTTCCGCATCATGCCATGCGGTCGGAGCCGCACCGTAGCGGGATCCTAAACCCGGATCGACGATCAAACCCCCACCATCCCAGGGACCAGCTTATGCGCCTACGTCTGCGCCTCTCCGCCCTGTTCCTTCTGTTCCTTCTGGTCCTGACACAACCGGTGATGGCGGCGGAGGCGGCCAAGATCCGTGCCCTCGCCGACAAGGTGGGTCCTTCCGTCATCACGGTGCATGCGCTCATTGAGATGCGGGTCGGGATGATGAACCAGAACCGCACCTACGAGCACGACGTCGAGGCGGTCGGGGTCATCCTCGACCTCGATGGCACCACCGCCGTCGGCTTGTTCGAACTCGACCCCACCAAGCTCCTCAAGACCATGCTCGCCGGCAACAACATGATCAAGATCGACAGTGAGCTGAAGGAATGCTCCGCCGTGCTTTCCGATGGCAGCGAAGTGGCGATGGCGGTGGTGCTTAAGGATTCCGCCATGGGCTTGGCAATCTTGCGTCCCAAGGAACCCGGTCGCAGCTTCCCCGCCCTCCCTCCCGCGGCAGGCAGGCGCCTGCAGCTGGGTGACCACGCCTTCCTCGTCAGCCGCGCCCCCAAGCACCTGGCGTCGACCATCATGGTCAACGACATCCAGGTGGTCGGTGAGGTGGACGGCAAGCAGCCCTATGCCTTGCTCAACCTGAGCCAGGTGATGAGTGCTGCGGTCTGCGACATCGATGGCCAGCTGGTCGGGGTCGCCTGCAGCAAGGAAGCCCCGGCGCCACCGGCGAATGCCGGGGCGGAGCCGGATCCGCTCAAGTCCCTCACCATGGGCATCGATGCCAAGGCAAACCTGCCCATTCCGATCGTGCTCTCTGCCGATGCGGTGGCCAAGCTGGTAATTCTGGCCAGAAGCAAGGAGGCGCAGAAATAAGGGGCTCAAAGCCTGGTCGACCTCGCCTGAACCGCTTTACGCCGCGGTGACCTCGGGCAATTCCGGCCCGGTGTGCCGTCCTTTGGCCTTCGCGATGACAATGGCTGCGTGAGCGACTCTGTTGATCATGCGAGGAAACCGGACACCGGCCCGATTTGCGATGTTGTTATTTCGGCCCAACGGCTGCCAGGCGGACGGGGCGGGCTGTGCTACGTGCCTCCCATGGGCCGAGGAAAAGCGCGAATGAATTGCGCAATCGAGCGCATATCCTCATCGGCGATGGACCCTATTGCGACATACAATAGCGTGCGATTTGATGGAGCCCAAGCGTTCCAGCTTTTCCTGATCGTCTTGATATTCAGAAAAAATTTTCTTGAACAGTGATTTCGAGACCAGTGTCCCGATTCGCAAGATTCATCCCAATCACGCCATTTTGCGTCAGAGGAGCAGGAATTTCTGGGC
>JAYVMM010000540.1:0-7024 GCA_043758975.1 Planctomycetota bacterium
GGTGATCGAGGCGCTCGCCGAGGGCAGCGGCGAGCGCACCGGCATGTACCAGACTCAGGCCTTCACCAAGCCGCCGCCGGGCCCGCGCTGACGCGCGCACGCGCTCGCCGCGCCGCCTTTACACCCCGGTGCGCGCGCCTAGCCTCGCGGACGATGCGCGGCGAACTGCCATGACCGACGCGCCGTCCAAGGCGCCGCCCGACCACGCCGCGGGTGAAGGCGCCGCCCGCACCCTCGGTGCGCGCCTGGCGCGTGCGAGCCTGCGCCTCGGCCTGGTGCGCCTGGCGGTGGTCGCCGCCCTGGTCATCGGCTCCATCATCGCCTATCCCGGACGGGGCACCCCGGCCTGCGTGGGTGCGGCGCTGGCCGTGGTGATCGCCGGCGGGGTGTGGCTGGACGACCTCGCCGCGCGCGCGCGCGCGGCAGCCCGCCTGCTCGCCTACCACCGCGCCGGCCTGGAGCGCCGCGCTGGGCGCTGGGGGCGCCGCACTGCCACCGGGCTGGAGGAGGCCGGGCCCGGTCATCCCTATGCGCGCGACCTCCAGCTGGTGGGCGAGCGCAGCCTGTTCACCCTGCTTGACACCAGCGCCACCGCGCGCGGGCGCGCCGAGCTGCTGCGCGCCCTGCTCGACGAGGATGGCGCCCCGCGCAGCGGGCAGGAGCTCGAAGTGCGCTGGCTGGCGCGCCAGCATGGCTGGCGCGCGGGTTTCCACGCCGCCGGGCAGGTGGCGCATGCGGGCGGCACCGATGTGCTGGAACAGTGGTGGGCGCAGGCGCGCACGCCGCCGGGGTGGCTGAGCGCGCTGATGGCGGCGCTGCGCCTGGGCAGCCTCGCGTTGCTCGCGTTCTCAGCGTTGCGCTGGGATGCCGAAGGCACCGTGCTGGTGTTCCTCGCCCTGGTGCCGTTGTCGGTGCCGCTCGACGCGCTCGCCCTGCGCTGGCTGCGCGGCCTGGGTGACCGCACCGCGCTCGCGCGCACGCTGCAGGAGGAGCGCAGCCTCGGCGGCTGGCTCGCGCGCCTGCCCCTTGACGCCGATGCGCCGGCGTCGCTGCAGGCGCTCGCCGGCCAGGCGCGCGCCGCCGACGAGGCCCTGCGCGCGCTCGCGCGCATCGCCGAGGCGCTCAGCCAGCGACGCAATCCACTGTGGGCCTACGGCGTCGGCGCGGTGCTGCTGGCGGAATGGCGCAACCTCGCCCGCCTGCGGCGCTGGCAGCAGCGCTCCGGCGCGCTGCGCGCAGAGGCCCTGACGGCGCTCGCGCGCATCGATCATCTCGCCTGCCTGGCCACCTATGTCGCTGAGCAGGGCGGCTGCTGGCCGAGCTGGGGCGCGGACGGTGCTATCTTCAGCGCGAGTGAACTCAGCCATCCGCTGCTGCCACGCGAACGGCGGGTCGGCAACAGCATCAGCCTCACCGCGCACCAGCTGCTGGTGGTCACCGGCGCCAACGCCTCGGGTAAAAGCACCTTCCTGCGCGCCTGCATGCTGGCGGTGGTGCTGGCGCGCTGCGGGGTGACGGTACCGGCTGCAGCCCTGCGCCTGCGCCCGCTGCGCCTGGCCACGGTCATGGCGGTCGAGGACGACGTCCATGCCGGTCTCAGCCGCTTCCAGGCCGAGGTCCTCCGCCTCAAGCGCGCTCTCGACCTCGCCAACTCGCCCGGGCTGCCAGTGCTGGTGGCGCTCGACGAGCCACTCTCTGGCACCAACAGCGTCGAGCGCCATCACGGCACCGCGGCGGTGGCGGCGGCGCTCGCCGGGCGCGCCGCCGGGGTGCTGATCAGCACTCACGACCTCGCCCTCGCCGAACTCGCCAGCCGGGCTGATCTCCAGGTCGAGGTGGTGCACTTCAGCGACCATGCGGCGGAACATGGCGGCGGCGATCTCGCCTTCGACTACCGCATGCGCCCCGGGGTGCTCACCACCACTAACGCGCTGCGCATCATGCGCCTGGCCGGCCTGCCGGTCGCGGATGATCCCGCGGCGGGAGGCGCCATGCCCGCGCTCGCCAGCAGGGGCAGCGAACGTCCGCCCACATTGTGAGCACCGCCACGCGCTTGCCCGGCGCGCGCGCGCCGCGATAAGACCGGGGGCAGGTGACCGCCTCCGGGCTGGCGCGAGAGGGGGCGGACGTGGCGGAACTGGTGAACATCGGCCAGCTCAGTTCCCTGATCTCCGATCAGTACCGCCTGATGCAGCACGTCGAGGAGCACCGCGGCACTCTGCCGGAGTTCGATGCGATCTTCCCCGAGCGCTGCCAGGCCGAGGCCACCATCGCCGGCGAGCGCTGGTCGATCACCGCCCTGCGCACCTGCTGGGAGTGCTGCCACCGCGACAGCGGACGCACGGTGGTGCTGCGCGCCGACCTGCCTTCGCCATTCGACTTCCACCCCACCACCCTGCTGCGCTTCGTGCGCTCGCTCGACGAGCAGTCGCAGCTCAACGAGATGATCATCGACAACTGGATCCTCAAGTACGTTCTCAACGGGCGCCTGGTCGCCTCGCGCCACCAGGACGGCTACTTCAGCTGCGCATGAGCGCCAGCGCGCCCGCTGCGCCCGTGCGCCCTCTACGACAGCAGCCCTGCGGGCAGGGCGCCGGTTACGAAGTGGTAGAGGAAGCGCTCGCGCGGGACCTTGGAATGGGGCTGCCCGCCCGCCACACCGACGGTCACGAAGCGATGCCACAGGCAGCCGCTGGGGGGGGGGTGAGCGGGCCGCTCGCGGGCGCGCTTGAAGACGGCTGCGACTTGAGGAACCGGGTGTACTGGGAGAGCCCCACCTCGTCCGGGCCGGTGGCCTCGAAACGCGCGTGGCCGATAGTAACGCCAGGCGGGCAGGCAAAGGCCCGGCGGTACCTGCCGCCCCGGGCGCCGGAAGCCATCCGGGAAACATAGCCCAAACCATGCATTTGCAGTCATTTGCGTGAATGTCTAGCGCCAATGCAGGCGCTGAGGGACGGTCAGCGCAGGGCGCGCGGTGCGCGACCGCTGCACCGCTAAACAGTGCGGCGAGCTGCCATCCGAGGCAGCGGCACGCTCAACCGTTCGCGCCACCGGCCCATCGTCAACCGTCGGTGCCGGCGGCGGCCCGGGTGTAACATCATGCATGTCGGCGGAGAAGTCGCGCACAACACGGGGGAGAGCGTGATCACCAGCCGCCAGCACCAGCACCAGCACCAGCACCAGCACCAGCACCCTGCACCAGCGCGCGCGCGCGCTTCCGCCGCGCTCCTCGCCGCCGTGCTCGTGCTCGGCGGGCGCCTCGCCGGCGCCGCCGAGGCGGTGGCCGAGGTCCCGCCGCCAGCGAGCTGGAGCGCGTTCACCATCCTCAACTGGCAGATCAACACCAATGCCGAGCGCGACCGAGCGCTCTACGAAGCGGTGAACCTGCACGGCTTCCACATCGACCGCAAGGACGACGCCCTGCAGGCCTTCGCGCGCGCGAGCGGCTGGCCGTACTACCTCGACCACGCCGCCGACAAGGGCTACCTCCACCTCGGCGACAACGTCAAGGACCCCAAGGTCGCCGCCGTCACGCGCAAGAAGGAGATCATCGTCCGCCCGAACAGTTTGGCCGACCCCGCCATCATCGAGAAGATGCACGCCTGCCTGCGCGAGCGCATCGCCGCCGCCAAGGGCTCGCCGGTGGTCGCCTACGCCTTCGACGACGAGATCGGCCTCGGCAACTTCTGCTCGCCGGCGGAGGTCGACGGCAGTCCCCTGTCGGTGGCCTATTACCAGAAGCAGCTCGCCGCCCAGTACGGCACCATCGCCCGTCTCAATCAGGAGTACGGCAGCGCCTTCGCCGCCTTCGACGCCATCGCGCCCAAGAGTTTCGAGGCCTTCCGCGCACAGCTCAGCAGCGCCGGCCTCGCCAGCCTCAACCTCAGCCAATGGTGCGACTGGCGCGCGGCGATGGACAGCCAGTTCGCCGGCGTGCTGAGCGAGCTCACCCATTTCGCCAACAGCATCGACCCCGGCGTGCCCGCAGGCTTCGTCGGCGGCCAGTCGCCCAACGCCTGGGGCGGCTACGATTACCGCAAGCTGTCCAAGTCGGTGCAGTGGATGGAGGCCTACGATATCGGCGGCTCGAACGAGATCCTGCGCAGCTTCTGGAGCCAGAAGCGCCCGCACGTGCAGACCTTCTTCTCAAGCAAGAACCCGCACCTCGATGCCTGGTTCCTGTGGTACTACCTCTGTCAGGGCAACCGCGGGGTGATCAGCTGGCCGGAGGACTGGTTCCGCGACGGCAAGGTCGCCGACCACATCACCGCACTCGCCGCCACCTTCAAGGAGGTGCAGGGCCCGGTCTCGCACCTGATCATCGACGGCGAGTTCGAGCATGACGGCATCGCCATCTACTACTCCCACCCGAGCATCCAGGTCAATTGGGCGCTCGATGCCGCCTGCCATGGCGGCACCTGGGCCAACCGTTCGTCGTCGATGGATAATTCCATCTCGACCAGCAACCTGGCGCGCATCGCCTGGTTGAAGTCGCTGCAGGACCTCGGCGTGCAGCCGACCTTCATCGACAGCGACCGCCTGCTCGACGGCGCCCTGCAGAAGGGCCGCTTCAAGATGCTTCTGCTCAGCCGCACGCTCTGCCTGTCCGACGCCGAAGTGGCGGCGATCACCGCCTTCGCACGTGCCGGAGGCACGGTGGTCGCCGACCACTGCTGCGCGATCTGCGATGAGCACGGGCGCATGCGCCCCGCCGGTGCGCTCGACGAGCTCTTCGCGGTCAAGCGCGAGCTGGCCAAGGGCTGGTTCAACGGCAGCGACCTGACCGAGGTCAACGGCGAGCTCGGCGGCAGCCTGCAGGAGAAGAACTGGGCGCTCGGCGCCGCGCGCTGGAAGGGTCTGGCAGTGGTCGAGCGCGGCTTGTCCCACGTCGGTGGCAGCAGCGCAAATAGCGCCAGCGATGCCGGCGGAGTCGCGGTGGCGGTGCGCAATGGCACCGCGCTCTACCTCAACCTTTCGCCCATCGGCTACCTGCTGCACCGCTCGGACGGCGCCGGCGCCGAATGGCTCGCCACCCTCTCCGGGGTGCTGGCCAAGGCTGGGGTGGTGCCGCGCCTGGCCATCACCAGCGCCGGTGCGCCCGCCGCCCTGACCGAGGCGCTGTTCTGGCGCAACCCCCAGCGCACCACCGTCTGTGTGCTGAGGAACCTGGACCGCGCGGCCACCATCGACGGCTTCGGCGATACCAAGGGCGGCACCGGCGAGGCCAAGATCACCCTCTCGCTGCATTTCGCCACCGCGCTCAAGGGCCTGCGCAATGAGCGCACCGGCAAGGTGCTGGGCGACGGCGCCAGCTTCGAGGACGAGTTCGCGCCGTGGGAGGCGAACGTCTACAGCTTCGCGCACTGACCGCCGCCGCGCACGCTCTGACCGCCGGGCGATCAGGCGACGAGCCGACCAGGCGAGTCTGCGGGCTAGAAGCCGAGGCCGTAGGCCAGCGCCCAGCGCGTCTGGTGGGTACGGTCGTCGCGGTAGATGCCGGGCGTGAGCGACGCGCCCGCCACCACCACCATGCCCTCGGCCCCGAGGTAGGTCTGCTTGTCGCGGCTGACCCCGAACAGCGCCTCATTGCGATGGGCCTGGTCGCGCCAGCGATCGACGATCACCGCGCGCAGGCCGTAGCCCTGGTTGATGCGCGCGTCCTCATCGGCGCCGGGGCCGGGCAGCCGCAGCCAGTGCTTGCGCGGATCAGTGAGATAGATGGCGCCCACCCCGTAGCGCATCCCCGACACCCCGGCGGAGGTGTCGATCAGGGGGTGGAGATGGGTATCGTCGAAGAATTCGATGCTGACGGTGAGGTCGGCGCCGATCAGCCCGCCCAGCTGCGCGCCGGTGATGGCGAGCGAAGTGTGGGGCGGCAGCAGCGTGTAGACGTCGCCGTCGGCCTGGAGCGCGAGGATGTCCGCGGGCGGCGCTTCGGCGGCGCAGCCTGCCGCCGCCGAGAGCGCGAGCAGCAGGCGGGCGGCGGCGCGGCGCAGGTTCGCCGCGGTCAGGAGGGAGGGTGATGTCATCGCGGCTGGTCGTAACCGCATGCCCCGGGGCGGGCAAGGCGCATCCAGCGGCCTGCCCCGGCCCGCGCTGCCCGCCTTGCCCGCATCAGCGTGCCCACCACTATCTCCCGTCCGGGATGGCTCGCATGGAAAGCGCACTGCAGCATGATTTTGCCAATCTCTTTGCGCGCATCGTCACCGGTGCCCAGCAGGACCTCGCGCCTTGGCAGGGCAGCCCCTACCGCGAGCTGGTGGCGGGGGTGGCGCCGCGCGCGGTGCCGGGGCTGGTGGTGCGCTGCCTGATCGCGGCGCTCGAGAGGCAGGGCCTCGCCGCCGCGCTGCCGGCGCGCGGCGAACGTGCCCAGGCCCACCTGCGCATCGGCGCGGGCGCGCACTACCAGGTGCGCGCGGCGACCAGGCGGGAGCAGTCGCCGCCGTTCGCCTTTCACGGCATCGAGGGCGCCCTCCCCACCATCCTGCTCGCCATCGCCCCGCAGCGCGTCAACGCCTGGCTGGTGGCGCCGGAGCGGCTCGCCAGTCTGGGCGCCAGCGCGAGCGGGCGGCTCGAGGTCGATCCCCAGGCGCCGCCGTGGCATGGCGGGCCCGGCGGCGATGGGTCGCTGTCCGCGCTCATCGCCGCGCTGCGCACCGCTCCCGGGCGCTGAAACCCAAGCTGGCCCGGCGGCCGCCAGCGCGCGCGGGAGTGGTCGGGCTGTAGCGCGCGCGCCGGTGGATGGGCAGCGGTTATCCCGGGGGAACGGGGCCTCTACCGTCGCTCGCGGGGGTTCGAACCGTGATCCTGGCCCGCATCATCATCTTCTCCAGTCGGGTGGCGCTGCTCGCCGACTTCTACCGCCGCGCCTTCGGCTTCGCCACCACCGGCGTGGCGAGCGATGACTGGGTCGAGCTGGCCAATGGCGGCTACAACCTGGCGATCCACGGCACCACCAGGGATACGCGGCGGAAAGGCGATGGCGGGATCAAGCTGGTGTTCGGGACCAGGCGGGTGGCAACCA
>JAYVMM010000541.1:0-1586 GCA_043758975.1 Planctomycetota bacterium
GGCAATGAAGCGGATCGCCACCGAGCTGGAGGGGGTCTGCGTCATCGAGCCCATCATTCATGGCGACCACCGGGGCTACTTCTTCGAGAACTACAACCAGCGCGCCTTCGCCGAGATCGGCATCGACGCCTCCTTCGTGCAGGACAACCAGTCAGGCTCCGCGCGCGGAGTGCTGCGCGGCCTGCACTACCAGCTGCGCCAGCCGCAGGCCAAGCTGGTGCGGGTGCTGCGTGGCGAGATCTTCGACGTCGCAGTCGACATCCGCAGCGGCAGCCCGACCTTCGGGCGCTGGACCGCGACCGTGCTCAGCGGGGTCAACCGGCGCATGCTCTTCGTCCCCATCGGTTTCGCGCACGGCTTCCTGGTGCTCAGCGAAGAGGCCGAGATCATCTACAAGTGCACGGATTTCTACAGCCCCGAGCACGAGCGGGGGGTGTGCTGGAACGACCCCGCAATCGCCATCGCCTGGCCGCTCGCGGGCGCCGCGCCGGTGCTTTCAATCAAGGACCAGCGCTATGGCCCACTCGGCGCGCTGAGCGCAAGCGAGCTCCCCGGCGGCACCCCGGGCGGGGCCTAGGCCGCGTCATGGGCATCGTCATCACCGGCGGCTCGGGCATGCTCGGACGCACTCTCGCCCGGCGCCTCGCTGGGCAGGACGCGCTCGCGCTCAGCTCGCGTGACCTCGATGTCGGCGACGCCACCGCCTGCGACCGGCTGATCGCGCAGCGGCGTCCGCGAGTGGTGGTGCATTGCGCGGCGATGACCGCGGTCGACCGCTGCGAGAGCGAGCGCGACGCCGCCTACCGGGTCAATGCGCTGGGGTCGGCCAACATCGCTGCCGCCTGCGCCCGCCATGGCGCGCGCCTGATCGCGATCTCGACCGACTACGTCTTCGCCGGCACCCTGGCGCGGCCCTACCACGAATGGGATGAGACCGGGGCGCGCACGGTCTACGGCGCGAGCAAGCTCAGTGGCGAAGAGGCCATCCGCGCGCACTGCCCCGACCACCTCATCGCCCGTGTCGCTTGGCTTTATGGCGCGGGCGGACCGAGCTTCCTCCATACCATGCTCAAGCTCGGTGCGGCGGACGGACCCGCGCTCACCGTAGTCGACGACCAGGTCGGCAACCCCACCAGTACCGACGCCGTCGCCGACGCCCTGCTGCCGCTGCTCGGAGCTTCACTGGTCGGCACCATCCACCTCACCTGCGAGGGCGAGGTCAGCTGGTACGGCTTCGCGCAGGCGATATTCGCGCGCACCGGCCTGGCGCGCGCGCTCACCCCCTGCACCAGCGCGCAGTACCCGCGCCCGGCGCCGCGCCCGGAGAATTCCCGCCTGGAGAAGCGCGTGCTGCGCCTCCACCAGCTGCCGCCGATGGCCGACTGGCAGCAGGCGCTGACGCGCTTCCTCAAGGAGCATCCCCATGGCTGACGCGAAGAGCGCATCGGTGACCGCGCACCATCCGCGTTCGCTCCTGGTGACCGGCGGCGCCGGCTTCATCGGCAGCAACCTGGTGCGCCTGCTCCTGGAAGGCGATGGCGGCTGCCGCATCGCCAACCTCGACGCCCTGACCTATGCCGGCAACC
>JAYVMM010000542.1:0-4388 GCA_043758975.1 Planctomycetota bacterium
GGTGGTCTCAGGCCAGCGCCGCGCGCGTGGGCGCCGCGGGCTGGCGGGCGCCGGCGCCGACGCGCTCACCGATCCGCGCACTCTGGCCAACGGTCCGGGCAAGGTGTGCCAAGTGCTGGCGCTGGATGGCAGCGCGCATGGCAGCCACCTCGGCGATCCAGGCTGCGTGCTCGCGCTCGCGCCCCCGCTGGAGCCGGCGCCGCCGTTATCGCGCGGGGCGCGGGTGGGGGTGGACTACGCCGGACCGCGCTGGTCGCGGCGACGCTGGCGCTGGTGGGAGCGCGGCTTCCCGGTGGCGCGCTGAGGGATCGCGCATGACCTTCGAGGCAAAGCGACATAGCGACGTTGCGACGTTGCGACGTTGCGACGACGTTACCGGTCCGCTGAGCGCTCGCGAGCGCTCGCCTGCCGACCATCACTTCGCCGGCGGCAGCAGCTTCGCTTGTGTCAGCCATTCGACAAAGCGCTCCGGCCAGGCAGCGGCTGCGCCCATGTCGCCAGCATGGACCCCGAAGCCGTGCCCGACTCCGGCATAGAGGATCAGTTCGGCCGAGACCTCGGCCTTGTGAAAGCGCAGATAGGCCTCCGCCAGGCCCTCGCTGATGTCCTGGCGATCGAGGCAGCCGGCGCACAGGAACGCCGGCGGCTCGCCCTTGGCGGGGAGGATGTCGCCGGACCGACCGGGATAGATCAGGGCCTGGAAGGCCGGGCGCGCGTCCAGGCGGTCGACCGGATCGGCGGCGTCGGCAAGGCCCGGTCCAGGCTTCATGCTGATCTGCGCCGCCAGCTCGCCGCCGGCGGAGAAGCCCATCGCGCCGAGCCTGGCTGGATCGATGCCCCACTCGGCGGCGCGTGAGCGGATCAGGCGCATGGCGCGCTGCGTGTCGGGGACCGCATGGTCCATGATGGTGTAGGTCGAGCCCTGCTCGCGGGCGAGGCGATGCTTGAGCATGAACACCGTGATGCCGAAGCGGTTCAGCCGCTCCGCCACGTTGATGCCCTCATGGAAGGTGCACAGCATGCGATGCCCGCCGCCGGGGATGACCAGGACCGCGGTACCGTTGGCCGTGCCGGCAGGCGGCTGGAACACCGTGATCGACGGCTTGTGGACCGAGGTCACGTTGCCGTTCTCGATCTTCTCGGGCTCGTTCCTGCCTTCGGAACCCGGAGCGCCGTTCGGCCAGAGCAGGATCACGTCGGCGGCCGGCATGGCGCCGAGCAGCGAGAGGGCGAGCAGGATCAGGATGAGGGGTTTGCGCATATTGTTTATTCCCCCTGTGCACCCTCCCTGTTGACCACCAGGATGGCCGCGGAGCCTCGCTCGCGATCTTGCTTCCCCCCATGTGCGCGGATAGTCGTCGGCAGCCACTTTCGGCGCATCCCGGCGCAGGAATGCCATGTCCTATTCCGCTCGTCTGATGGCCATGGCGCTGACGCTCGCGTGCCTGAGCCCGCTCGGTGCGGTCGATCAGACGGACGGCGCCCAGGCAACGGGCGCCGCCACCCCCTCCTCCTTCACCACCACCGTCACTCCGCCGCAGCCACTGGGCGTCGACGCTGGCGGGGGCGGGTCGCGCGACGCGGCGCTGTGCTGGAGCGGGGGCGAGAACAGCTGGACGCGGCAAGGGCGGCGCCATGCCGCCGGCGCCGCCGTGGACGACCCCCAGCTCGAGGAGCGCAAGACCGCCTTCACCGCCCTGGTCGCGCGCTGGCGCGCGGCGGTCATCCAGAAGCAGTACGCGGCGGCGGAGGCGGCCTTTACCGAGGCGCTCGCCCTGCTCGACGGCCTGGCGGCGCGGCGCATCGAGGTGGCGCCCCAGCTCGCCTTCACCCGCCGCGAGCAGGCGCAGTGCTTGAGCGTCGATGCGCTGACCCGCTTGGCGGGCGACTGGCCGGGCGCAGGCGAGACCGCGAGCGCGCTCGCGCGCGCGGCGCTCATCGCCCTCCCGGGCGACGCCGGCGCGCTGCAGGCCGCGGATGCGGCCGCGACCGCCATCGGCGAACAGCGCGGGCGGCAGAGCCAGCAGCAGGCCGCCGAGATCGGCGTCCGCATCGACCAGCTGACCGCGCAGGCGCTCGCCGACCGCGCCGAGGCGGCGCGCCTGGGCGCTGCCGGCGATGCCGCGGGCGAGCGCGAGCGCGCTCAGCATGCCCGCGCCTGCCTCGACGACTGCCGGCATGTCCTCGAGCTCGTGCAGCCGCTGGAGACCACTGCCCATACCGCTTTCCAGGATGCCTGCGCCGCCGCCCAGGCGCTGCTCGTGCGTGCGCGCGCGGCCGAGCACGATGGCCATGCGCTGACGGCGTTCGGGGTGGCCGAATGCACCACCCTGGCCGGCGCAGAGACCGCGCTGCTCGCCGCTGCCGCCGCGGCGCTGGCGCGCGATGAGCTCCTGCGTGGGCGGGCGGATCTCGCGCTGACCCTGGCGCACGAGGCGCTCAGCCTGGAGCCGGCGTCGGCGTCCTTCCAGGCGCTCTGCCGGCGCCTGGAGGCGCTCGGCGGTTCCGCGCGGTCATCGCCGTGAGCGCAAACGCGATGGTGATGTACATGCGCAGCCCCCGGCGCGGGACGCTCACCGCCCTGCTCGGTGCCCTGGCTGCCCTGGCTGGCGCCGAGGATGCACCCAGCGGCGGCGATGCCATCTCGCCAGAGGCGCTCAAGGCCTTCGGCGCGCTGCCACGAGCAGTGGGCGGTACGCCGCCGGTGGTCAATCCGCTCCTGCGTCCACCCGCGGCGCCGACAGCGAACGGCCCCCCGCCGGAGATCATCCTGCCGCACCCGCAGCCGGCGGGCGGTGCCGCCGCGGTCGCGCCTGCCGACTTTGGCGGCTTCGACGACCTCCGCCTCGCCTGGATGGGCGGTCCGGCCTGGTGCCGGATTGATGCGGACGGCAACCGCCGGTTCACCGCCAGCCGCCCAGCGCCTGGGCAGAGCGCCAGCGTCTCCTGGCTCGGCTCGCCGGGACTCTCCGCCAGCGGGGGCCTGCTCCTCGGCTTCACTGCTGCCGGCGCCTGGGTGGCCGCCGACGAGGGCGCGGCGGCATTGCGGCTGCGCTCCACCAGCATCGACCTCGCGGCCGGCTTCGGCCTGCCGATCGACCGCAACCTCCAGTGCGAAGTGACCCCATTCGTGGGCGGCACCCGCGTCCACGGGCGTTTCAGCGGGGCTGCCGGCACCGTCGACCTCTCCGGCTATGGCTTGGAGTGGGGGGTGCGCGGCGCCGCAGTCTACACCTGCGAGGATGGCCTGCAGGGCGGCATCACCGCCGGCTATGGAGGATCCGCTGCCGGACTGGACGGCAGCGATGGCGCCCGCTACGCGCTGCGCAGCGAGGGCCTGCTGGTGGGGGGATTCATCGGCTTGCGTTTTTGAGGCGATGATAAGCGCAACGTGATGGCTTGGCCCTTCGGCACCTGGCTGTGCTGGTGATCGTGCAAACCGTGACATAGCCATTGATCGGCTCAAGTGTCCGTCCCAAGCTGGCAGAAGGAGAGCCGACACATGATATGGTCGCCGAAGTTGTTGTCCCGCAGCCCATGGCGTTTCAGCGTGTTTGCGCTCTGCCTGCTCCTGTTGGCCGGATGCGGCCTGGAGTCACGCGTTGATGACACGTCAGCGGATGGCCGTCACGCTCGGGATGCGATTGCGAGCGAGGAGCGCTCTGCATTCTCGTCCTTCGAATTCGCTAAGCAGGTGGCGACCCCGACACCCACCATGCTCTTCTTCAGCAAGCGGAAAGCCGATAAGAAAGCGCAGCTGATCAGCGTTGGCTGGTACGAATACAGCCTTGAGAAAGACGGCAAAGTCGAGTTCGTATTCGAAGACCGCGATAAAATAATCAGAAGAAGATCATCGTCCTATTCTCCGGAGAAGATCTGCGATCTGTACGATATTGTCTATGGCAAACCTGGGCACCGCATCGACGCACCTGACGACGTGAAAAAATACCAGGACGCGGACATCACCACCGATGCATCGATAGCTTCCGATTTTCAAAAGCAGGATTTCAAGAAACTCCTATCGCAGATCACCGGAGCCGCATATTACGACCTGGAGGTGGTGGAGCCCGGCTTCATCGCATTGACAGAGGAAAAGATTAATTTCCGCATCATTTGGGGGGTAAACGGCGGTCGCGTTGTCTTCATCCGCCTAGCGACCAAGAATGGATCCCAGGACTTCATCCGTTTGGAGCAGACCCCGGAGATCGAGGCCGCTTTATCCCCCACTCCCGGCGCCGCGCATCGGGAGGATGCTGCCCCTGGGGGACTGGATTATGATGCCTGGTCGAAGATCGCGATCGGGATGTCCATCGCCGTAATCGTAGGTCAGAGCATACCCAGGCCGGTTTTTACCGGCCTTGCTCATCGGCGGGCCAAGCCTCTGTTCG
>JAYVMM010000543.1:0-2518 GCA_043758975.1 Planctomycetota bacterium
CGTCGACCTGCTCGGCGCCGGGCGTTCCCTGCGCGGGCTGAAGTCCTTCACCATCAGCGCCTGGCTCAACCCGCACGACCTCCAGGAGGGCTCCGGCGGCAGCCGGGTGATGGTGTGGACCACCGGTGGCGACGGGGTGGATTTCGTCGCCCACGCCGACGGCAGCGTTCAGCTCGGGGTCAACGCCTGGGACGATCTGGGCGGCATCGCGCCCAGCTCGCCCGGCAAGCTGATCGCCAATGAGCAGCTGCCGGCGGAGAACTGGCGCTTCGTCGCGGTCAGCTACGACAGCACGCTCGAGCACCAGCAGGTGCGCTACTACTTCGGTAGCTCCGCCGATAAGGTGGCGCTCGACCGCGCCGAGGACGGCAACCGCGGTGCGGTGGGGATGAACAGCTGCGTCGACCTCGGCATCGGCAACCAGGCGCCGGAGATGCGCCGCGCCGGTCATGACCGCATGTTCCGCGGCGCGCTCGGCGCGGTGCGCGTGTGGGGCAGCCTCGCCGACGGCACCGCTGCGCTGAACCTGGAGCAGCTCGCCGCGGTGCAGTCCGCCAGCGCCGCCGGCGGCAGCATCCGCCTACCGCCGCCGCGCCTGCCGGCGGCGCCGGGTCCAGGCGCGGCGGCGAGCGCGCCGCTGCTCGCGCAGCAGCTGCTCATCGACGACTTCGAGCGCGACCCGGTGGGCTGGAGCTATGTCGGCGGCTGGGAGTTCCCCGGGGCCAAAGGCGCGGCGGCGCGCGAGGCGGCGGGCACTGCGCACAGCGGCAACCATGCCTACCGCCTGGACTACGACTTCAGCGCTGGCGGTGCCTACGTCGGCATATGGAAGACGCTCGAAACGGTGAAGGTGCCCGACATCAAGGAATTCCGGCTGTGGGTGAAGACCGACAGCGTGACCGCGCTCGGTGTGCGCCTGGGCGACGGCAGCGACCAGACCCACCAGTCGCAGGTGCGGCTGCTCAAGTCCGCGGACTGGCAGGAGGTGGTGATCAAGGTCGCCGAGGCGTCGAGCGGCGAGCACTGGGGCGGGGCCAACGACGGCCAATGGCATGCCCCGGCCAAGGGCTTCGGCCTGAACGTCGGCAAGAACCCCGCGCTGCCCGCGGATCAGCAGAAGGGCACCATTTGGTTCGACGACTTCTGCGTGGTGGTGGCCCCGGCCAAGCCCTGAACGATGGTGCCGCGCAGCTGAGCGCGGCGATCCACTGCCCTGGACGCCGGGGTCGGCGCGCGGTGCGCGGTGCGCGCCGGTACCGAGTCGAGCAGCCGCGGCAACGCGCCGCCGGGGGCGCACGTACCATCGGCATGGCTACTGCCGCCACCGTCCGCCTGGCGGCTGCCCTGCTGCTCGCCGCCGCTGCCGCCCTGGTGGAGGCGCTGCCGGCGGGGGAGGGGCTGCCGGAACGCCTGAGCGTGCTCGACAACGGCACCCTGCGCATTGGCATGGACCTCAACCGCGGCGGCGCAGTGACCCTGCTCGAGGCCAAGGACCATCCCGGCAACCTGATCAACAGCTTCGATTACGGGCGCCAGATCCAAATGTCGGTGTACTCGGGCCCCACCCCGTTCACCCCCGGCGGCAAACAGCCGCGTTCGGAATGGCGTGGCCTGGGGTGGAATCCGATCCAGACCGGCGACTGCTTCGGGCGTCCGTCGCGGGTGCTGGAGAGCCGCAACGACGGGAGCGAGCTCTACCTCAAGCTCATCCCCATGCAGTGGCCGCTCGACGACGAGCCCGGCGAATGCACCTTCGAGACTTGGACCAGGCTGGAGGGCGACTGCGTGCGCATGCGCTTCCGCGTCGCCCTCCTGCGCGCCGACCGCACCCAGTACCCGGCGCGCACCCAGGAGCTGCCGGCGGTGTACACCATCGCGGCCTTGCACCGGGTGATCAGCTACACCGGCGCGGCGCCCTTCACCGGCGCGCCGGTCGCCGAGCTGCGCAACGACTGGCACCAGCCCTGGCCATGGACGCGCTGGCTCGCCACCGAGGGCTGGTCGGCGCTGGTCGGCGATGACGATTGGGGCCTGGGGGTGGTGCGCGACGAGGGCTGCGCCTTCAATGGCGGGCTCTATGGCGAGGCCGGCTCACGCGACGTGCACGGCGTGCCCACCGGCTACCTCGCGCCGGTCGAGCTCGAGGTGCTCGACCACGACCTGGCCTTCGAGCATGCCTGCGTGCTGGTGGTCGGTCGGCTCAGCGACATCCGCACGCGCTGCTGCGCGCTGGCGCAGGCGCTGCGCGCGCTGCCGGCGTGGCATTTCGCCGGTCCCACCCGCCAGCACTGGCATGCCGAGGGTGCGACCGACGGCGGGGTGCCGCAGACGGACGGCTGGCGGATCCGTTGCGCCGAGCGCGCGCCACGCCTGGTCTCACCCAGCCGCTGCTACCCGGCGGCGGCGGCGCCCCAGCTCACCCTGCGCGTGAGCTGGAGCGGCCCGGCGAGTCACGGACGGGTGTACTGGCGGCGCAGCGATGCGGACGCGCTGGATGCCCAGCGCAGCGTGGCGCTGG
>JAYVMM010000544.1:0-1502 GCA_043758975.1 Planctomycetota bacterium
ACCATGCCCGACGAGGAACTCTTCGCGCTCGCCGAGTCGCGCAAGCTCAGCGATCCCGAGGTGATCGGCCAGCAGGTGGCGCGCATGCTCAAGGACGAGAAGGCCAAGGCCCTGCCGCTGAACTTCACCACCCAGTGGCTGCAGCTGGAGATCCTGCGCACCAACGGCCCCGACCCGACCCGCTTCCCCGCCTTCACCCCCGCGCTGTGCGAGGCGATGATCGGCGAGCCGGTGGCCTTCATGGCCGGCTTGATCAACGACAACCACAGCATCCTCGAGCTGCTCGCGAGCGACTACACCTGGGTCAACGGCGAGCTCGCGCACCACTACGGCATCGACGGGGTCGACGGCGCACAGTTCAAGCGCGTCCAGCTCGCTGACGCCAAGCGCGGCGGGGTGCTTGGGATGTCCGCGGTGCTGACCTCGACCTCGCACCCGCTGCGCACCAGCCCGGTGGTGCGCGGCAAGTGGATCCTCTCGCAGATCCTCAACGCCCCGCCGCCGCCGCCACCGCCCAATGTGCCGCTGCTGCCCAAGGACGAGGGCGGCAAGGATGAGCTCAGCCTGCGCAAACGCCTGGAGAAGCACCGCACCGACCCGGTATGCGCCTCCTGCCATGCGCGCATCGACCCGCTCGGCTTCGGGCTGGAGAATTTCGACGTGCTCGGCCTGTGGCGTGACAAGGACGTGCGCGGGGAGCAGATCGACGCCAGCGGCACCCTGCCCAGCGGCGAGTCCTTCACCGGCCCGATCGAGCTGCGCAAGATCCTGCTCAAGCGCAAAGACCAGTTCGCGCGCGTCTTCACCGAGAAGCTGCTGTCCTACGCCCTCGGGCGCGGCACCGAGGCCTACGACCGCCCGGTGGTCAAGGAGATCATCGCCGCGGTGATCAAGGATGGCTACAAGATGGACACCCTGATCACCGCCATCGCCACCAGCTACCCCTTCCGCTACAGCCGCAACCAACCTCTCGCCGCCCAGGAGCACAGCAAATGAAACGCCACTGGCAGATTTCCCGCCGCACCATGCTGCGCGGCATGGGCGCCGCCATCGCGCTGCCGCTGCTCGAGGGGATGAGCGCACCCACGCTGTTCGCCGCCGAACCCAAGGTGGTGCCGCGCAAGGTGCCGGTGCGCTTCGCCGCCTTCTACATGCCCAACGGGGTCAACCCGCACCACTGGACCCCGAAGACCCCATCGGGCGCGCCCCTGACCGAGCTGCCGGAGATCCTCGCCCCGCTCGAGAAGATCAAGGGCGAGGTGACGGTGATCACCGGGCTGCAGAACAAGCAGTCCTTCCCCAACGACGGCCATTACGCCAAGATCTCGGCCTGGCTGACCGGCACCACCATCACCAAGACCACCGGCGCCGACATCAACTCCGGCGGCGTGTCGATGGACCAGCTCGCGGCGCAGTACCTCGGACAGTACACCCGCTTGCCCTCGATTGAGCTCACCTGCGAGCGCCCCAACAGCTTCGTCGACAACAATGTCAAGCTAACC
>JAYVMM010000545.1:0-3356 GCA_043758975.1 Planctomycetota bacterium
CGCGACTGCTCAGTGAGATCGAGGAGCTCGGCCTGGTGCGCCGCCAGCGCGATGCCGCCGACCGCCGCCGGGTGCTGGTCAGCCTGACCCGCAAGGGCCGCCAGCGCCATGGCATGCTGCGCGAGCACGTCTACCGCAGCATGGCCGGCACCCTCGCCGCACTCGACCACGGCGAGCAGCGCCAGCTGATGGAGCTGCTCGGCAAGATCGTAAACCACGCCGGCACTCCGGCCTACTACAAATGAGCCCCCCGCCCCTGTGCGCGCACGCCGCCGGCTGCCGGCAGCCACCACCCGCGCACGCGCGCGCGGCGGGACGCTGATCCGCCATGTGGCTGGTCGCCCTCGCGCTACGCCGTCCCTACACCTTCGTGGTGATGGCGATGCTCATCGTGCTGCTGTCGGTGGTCACCATCCGCAACATGGGCACCGACATCCTGCCCGACATCGACATCCCAGTGATCTCCATCGCCTGGAACTACAACGGCATGTCGCCGGAGGAGATGGAGAAGCGTATCACCTTCAACTTCGAGCGCGCGCTGACCACCACGGTCAACGATATCGAGCACATCGAGAGCCTGTCGCTCTACGGCATCAGCATCACCAAGCTGTTCTTCCATCCCGGCACCAAGATCGAGGGCGCGCTCGCGCAGGTGACCGCGATCTCGCAGACCATGCTGCGGCAAATGCCGCCCGGCAGCGTGCCGCCCCTGGTGATGCGCTACAGCGCGACCAACGTGCCGATCTTATGGCTGTCGCTCGGTTCGGAGACCTTGCCCGAACAGGAGCTCTTCGACCAGGGGGTGAACCTCCTGCGCACCGGGCTGGTCAGCGCGCAGGGCGCCCAGCTGCCCTACCCCTACGGCGGCAAGCAGCCCTCGGTGATGGTCGACGTCGACCCCAAGAAACTCAGCGGTCTCGGCCTGACCGCCTCCGACATCAGCGATGCGCTCAACCGCCAGAGCCTGATCATCCCCGCGGGCACGGCGAAGTTCGGCGACCGCGAATACTCCATCCGGCTCAACAGCAGCCCGGAGCTGGTCACGCAATTCGACGGCCTGCCGATTAAGGCGGTCAACGGACGTACGGTGTTCATGCGCGACATCGGCCACATCCGCTTCGGCTCCATGCCCCAGACCAGCATGTCGCATGTCGACGGCAAGAAGGGCGTGGTGCAGCCGATCCTCAAGGCCGAGGGCGCCTCGACCCTCGACATCGTCGCGCGGGTGCATGCCACCCTCAAATCGTTCGCCGGCTCGCTCAACCCCGAGCTGCACATCTCACCGATGTTCGACCAGTCGGTGTTCGTGCGCGCCGCGGTTGATGGCGTGGTCAAGGAAGGGGTGATCGCCGCCAGTCTGACTGGGCTGATGATCCTGATCTTCCTCGGCAGCTGGCGCTCGACCCTGATCGTGGTGGTGTCGATCCCGCTGTCGATCCTCAGCTCGATCGTGGTGCTGTCCTGGCTCGGCCAGACCCTCAACCTCATGACCCTGGGCGGCATGGCGCTGGCGGTGGGCATCCTGGTCGATGACGCCACGGTGACGATCGAGAACATCCACCGTAACCTCAGCGAGCCGGACGCCAGCGGCGCGCTCAAAGGCCTCTACCAGGCGATCATGGACGGCGCCGCGCAGATCGCCGTGCCGGCGTTCGTCTCGACGCTGTGCATTTGCATCGTCTTCGTGCCGGTGGTGTTCATCGCCGGGGCGGCCAAGTCGCTGTTCGTGCCGCTCGCCCTGGCGGTGGTGTTCGCTATGTTGATGTCCTACTTCCTCTCGCGCACCCTGGTCCCGACCCTGATCCTCTACCTGCTCAAGGCCGAGGCTGGGAAGCATGGCGCGCCGGCGCGCACGCGCGGGGTGTTCGCGCACTTCCACGCCGGCTTTGAACGCACCTTCGCCGCCGCCCAGGCGCGCTACGGGTGCATGCTCGCGTGGGCCCTCGCCCACCGCTGCGCCACCACCCTGGTGATGGCCGGCTTCATCGCCCTCAGCGCCGCGCTCGCGCCGCTGGTCGGACGCGACTTCTTCCCCGTCGTCGACAGCGGCCAGTTCCGCCTACATCTCCGCTGCCCGCCCGGCACCCGCATCGAGGAGAGCGAGCGTTACTTCGCCGCCATCGAGGAGGCCATCCGCGGCATGATCCCGGCGCACGAGCTCGATCATGTCAGCGACATCATCGGCATCCCCAACAGCTCGATCAACCTCTCGCTCAGCGACGGCACCCTGGTCTCGCCCGCCGACGGCGAGATCCTGGTCTCGCTCACGCCCGAGCACCAGCCGACCGAGGTTTACCTCGGGCGTATCCGCGAGCGCCTGGCGCGCGACTACCCCGAGGTCACCGCCTTCTTCCAGGCCGCCGACATCACCTCGCAGGTGCTCAACTTCGGCCTTTCCGCCCCGATCGACATCCAGATCGACGGGCCGCTGGGCAACCAGGAGCAGAACCTCTCAATCGCCAACGCCATCGCCGCCGAGCTGGTGCGCGTGCCCGGGGCGGTCGACATCCACCTCAACCAGGTGCTCAACGCGCCCACCCTGCACGTCGAGGTCGACCGCACCCAGGCGCAGCAGGCGGGGTTGAGCCAGCGTGACGTCTCCACCAGCATGCTGATCTCGCTGAACTCCTCGCTGCAGACCGCGCCCAACTTTTGGCTGGACTACAACAAGGGCATCCAGTACGCGATCCAGGTGCAGGCGCCGCAGTACCTCATCAACTCGACGCAGGCGATGGGCAACATCCCGGTCTCCACTGGCGCCAACGGCGCCAACGGCGAAGTGCTCGCCAACCTCACCACCCTCACCCGCACCATCGCCCCGGTCAATCTCACCCACTACGATGCCAAGCGCACCCTCGACCTCCTGCTCGGGGTCTCGGGCACCGACCTCGGCACGGTGTCGGCGGCGGTCGAGCGTATCATCGCCAAAGTCGGCGGGCCGGACGGCGATCTGCTCCCACGCGGCACCAAGATCAATGTGCGCGGGCAAGTCGAGAGCATGAACAGCTCCTTCCGCGGCCTGGGCTTCGGGCTGGTCTTCGCCGTGGTCCTGGTCTACCTGCTGATGGTGGTCAATTTCCAGTCCTGGAGCGATCCGCTGATCATCATCGGCACCATCCCCGGCGCCCTCGGCGGCATCGTGTGGATGCTCTTCGCCACCCAGACCACGCTCAGCGTGCCGGCGCTGATGGGCGCGATCATGAGCATCGGGGTGGCGACCGCGAACAGCATCCTGATCGTCAGCTTCGCCAACGACCAGCGCGACCTCGGCCTGGGCGCGCGCGCGGCGGCTCAGCTCGCCGGCATGGTTCGCCTGCGCCCGGTGCTGATGACCGCGGCGGCGATGATCGTGGGCA
>JAYVMM010000546.1:0-2746 GCA_043758975.1 Planctomycetota bacterium
GGCGATGGCCGGCGCCACGCGGTTCCCGCGCTATGCTGCGGGAACCGCGCGCGGGGCGGACAGCGATGGCGCCGATCCGCGGCGCTAGTTGCCGAGGTAGATCTCGACCCGGCGGTTGGCCGCCTCATCGCCGCCGCGCGGCTGGTATTCGCCGCGGAACTGACCCTTGATGCGCCTGGGCTCGACGCCGGCGGCCTGCAGCGCGCGGATCACCGCCGCGGCGCGCGCGCCCGACAGCCCCCAGTTGTCGATGTACTTCTCCTTGGTCGAGGCGCGCGCCACCGGCGACTTGTCGGTGTGGCCTTCGACGATCACCATGCCGTTGGCGTGCGCGCTGCCCTTGAGGCGTTCGGCGATCTTCTCGAGCGCCCTCTTGCCCTCGGCGCTAAGCTCGATCGAGCCCTTGGCGAAGGCGAAGTCCTCGCTGAGCGCCAGGCCGCGCTCAGTGGTCTCGACGCCCTCGATCTTCTCGCCATCGGCGAGATTGCGGAAGTCCTCGCCGATGGTCTTGCTGGCGCGATGCTTGCCCAGCTCATCGGTGGCGGTCTGCAGTTGCGCCTTGAGCGCGTTGTTGGCGCCGATCAGGCGCTCGTTGTCGGCCAGCAGGCGCTGGTTCTCGGCGCCGAGTTCCTCCTGCTCGACCGCCTTGCTTTCGCCACGCGTATGGCAGCCGGTGAGTGCGAAGGTGGCGAGCAGGGGGACGAGCAGGGCGCAGCGGACGACATTCATGGACTCTCTCCGGGGACGGGGTGCGTTTACGCCACCGGGCGCGATGCGACCGGCCAGCGTTGCAAGGGTGTGTGCGACCATAGCCATGGCCGTGCGGGCAATCAAGGGGATGCCCAGCGCCGCGCCGGGCGGCGCCGGCGCTGATTCACGTGATGGCAGGTGCGGGTGGGATGCGCGTGCGCGCGGCGCCGGGTCCGGGAGGTGATGCCAGAACCGAGCGCAAGCGTGCTCACGCGCGGTGCGCTACTTGGTCGGCCACTCGATGACGACCTTCTGCTCTTTGATGCCCTCGCTGCCGGCGGGACCGGGGGTGACTTCCTCGACCACATTGTAGATGATGTCGCCCTTCTTGGGCTTGGCCTTCTTGCCGCCGTCCTCGACCTTCTCAATGACGAAGGTGTCCCAGCGCTCGCCACCCTTCTGGAACTTGTTCAGCCAGGTCTTCGAGCGCCAGTCGGCCTGCATGTCCTTGTCCGGCTGGTGGATGTCGACCCACTCGCCATCGGTGTGCAGGCGCTTGAAGACGTCCTGGTCGGGCTCGACCGAGAAGCCGGCGACCGAGCTGGCCATGTTGGTCCAGCCGTTGTCGTCAAGGCCGCGCAACACGTTGCCCTTGATGTCCTTTTGCGCCATGGCGTTCGGCAGCATGGCGATGAAGTAGTAGGGCACGATCAGGGCGAGGCCGACGATCAGGGTCAACGCCATCAGCGTCGGCCAGATCCAATGCACCACCACCTGCTCGGCGCGCGCGCGGTTGCTGCGCACGCTGCGCCGCGAGGAGCTGCCCACCGACTGGGTGGCCTCGACCTGCGAGGTCTGGAAGTCGATCGAGCCGGTGGTGCCGCCGACATGGGTCTCCTCGACCGCGGTCATCACCGCGGTGTTGGAGTCGGTGAAGTTGAGGTTGCCCGGCTGGGTCGCCTTGGTCTTGTCGAAATTGAGGTCTTTGGTGTTGCCATCGTCGAAGCTCACCACCTCGAGCTCATCGCCGAAGGTGATCGATTCGGTGGCGTTACCGCTATCCTTGCGCGGCTGGACGATGGTCTCGGAGGCGTCGTCGACCACCTTGCCGAGGTCGATCGAGAGCTCGTCGCTGTCGCCGGTGAGGACGATGGTGCCTTCATCGTCGCCCTTCTCCTTGGCGACCTTCTCGACGTCCTCCTTGTTGAGCATCAGCTTGCCCTGCACGCGCTGGGCGCGGACAGTGCCTGCATTGATGTGGTTGTTGAGCGCCGCATCATCGCAATTGAGCAGGCCCTTGGCCTCTTTGGCGTCGATCATATCAGCCATTGCAAGTCTCCGGCAGCTATCGAGGTGCAAGACCCCGGGTGCGCGCTGCAGCCTAGGGATGGCCGCCAGGCACAACAGGGTGGGCCAGCACCCCCCCCCGGGTGCGGGTCATACACCGCCGCCGTCCTCGAGCAGGGCCATTTCCTCCGCGCTAAACCCCGCCTGGGCACGGCCATAGCGGTCGAGGGCGGTGGGCTGCGGGTGCTGGCCGGGAAAATGCGCCGCCAGCACGGCGGCGAAGTGCGCGAGTGGCGCGCAGCCCGCGCGCGCGCACCACCAGTGCTGCCAACGCGTGCCGATGGCGACGTGGCCGATCTCGTCGCGGTAGATCACCGCGAGCACCGCGCCCGCCTCGGGGTCGAGGGCTTCCAGGCGCGGCAGCAGTCCGGCGGCGACGTCCAGGCCACGCGCCTCGAGCACGCGCGGGACCACCACGAGATGCTCGCCGAGGTCGCGGCAGGCGAGCGCCGCCTGCCACAGGCGGTGGTGCACCGGGACCGCGCCGGGCGGCAGTCCGCGGGCGCACAGCAGACCCTCGAGCAGGCCGGCGTGGCGGGCCTCGTCGCGCGCGATGCCGAGGAAGTCGTCATGGAACTCCGCCGGCAGGTCGCTGCCGCGCAGGCAGGCGAGCACCGCCAGGTCGATGGCGGAGAGTTCGATGTGGTGGATGGCATGGAGGAAGCGGTTGCGCGACGGGCCATGGGCGAGGGTGCGGCGCCGGCGCGGC
>JAYVMM010000547.1:0-3727 GCA_043758975.1 Planctomycetota bacterium
TGCCAATGCTACCTGACCAACATGGGCGAGAAGGGGGCCAAGGCCATGGCGGGCAAGAGCATCATGCGCCCGTTCCACACCTGGTTCGGCAACAAGAGCGCCTGGGACGGGCCGGATTCGCTCGGCCCGCCGCCCGGCTACCTGGTCGGCGGGCCCAATCCGGCGACCGGCGGCGGCGGCGCGCCCGCCTGGCTGGTGCCGCCCGCCGGGCAGCCGGCGGAGAAATCGTTCAAGGACTGGAACACCACCTGGAACGATGCCCACCACGAGAACGAGAACTGCTGGGCCTTCACCGAGCCGGCGATCTACTACCAGGCGAACTACGTCCTGCTGTTGGCCCAGTTCGTCGGCGCGGCGGCGGATTCCCCCGCGCCGTGAAGGGGTGGGATGCCGCCGGCATCCCACCACCCGTCACTGGGCGAAGCAGCGCGATGGTGCGGGCATTCCACCCGCGGACGGCTGCGGTCGGTGCCGCTGCGTCAAGGCGCAGCGGCGCGGCCGGCGAGCCGCTCGCTGAAGATGCGGATGTAGCCCTCGGGGCCGATGGTCTCGAAGGCGAGGCGCTCGCCGAGGAGGCGCCCGTTGCCGTCGATGAGGAAGAACGAAGGCGTGCCGCCCGGGGGATACCAGCGTTGCAGCTCGTTGATGCGGTCCAGGCTCGCCTTGTCGTTATCGGCGATGCTGGCGAAGTCGAAGACCACCATGCGCACATGGGTGCCCGCCCAGGCCAGCCAGGCGGGGGTGGCCAGCACCTCGCGCTGCAGGCGGTCGCACGGCGGGCAGTTCTTGGTGCTGGTGATGAGCAGCGCCACCGCGTGCCCGTCGCCGCGCGCGCCCGCCAATTCGCGCTGCCACCAGGCCGGAAAGGCCGCCGTGCCACCGGACATGTCCGCCAGGGTGAGGCCGGCTGCCGCCAGGCGAGGAGGCAGCAGGGCGTCGAGCCCACGGCGGGCTTCGTCGAGCAGCTGGTCGCGACGTTCCAGGCTGTCGGACGCGGGAAATTCGTCCGGCAGGGCCGGCATGTCACGGTGGATGGACCGCCACAGCACCGCTGCGGCTGCGTCGCATAAGCGCCTGCCATCGGCCAGGACCCGGCGGTCGGCGAGGGCGACGTGGCCCACGGCCTGCACCAGGGCGTAGGAGCCGTTGAAGCCGTTGAAGAGGCGGTCGAAGATCGGCGATTCGGGGCCCCAACGCATGCCGACCGAGGCGGAGCAGACGTTATTGACGATGAAGGTGGGGAGCGGCGTGTCGGTGCCCGCGCGCAGGGCGGCGAGGATGAGATCGAGGCGTTCCTGGGTCGGATGCAGCGCGGTGACGCGCATCACCGCCATGATATCCTCAAGATCCACATCCTCCGTGCTGAAGAAGGTGCCAGAGACTTTCCCTGGCGCGCGGCGCAGGTGCTCGAGCAGCGCGGTGAGATGGGCGGTGAGCGGCGCGCCATCGCCGCGGTACTCATGCCAGAGGGCCAGGCTACGGGCCAAGGGGCCGCTCTGCGGCCATGAACGCACCAACGCATCGATGCGGGCATCCGCGCCGAGCGCGCTCAACGCCTCTTCGAAAGTGTCGATGCTCAGCGCATCGCGATCGCTGGCGCTGAAATGCGACCAGGCCGTGTAGACTGCTTCTGCCGCCCGTGGCCGCTCCTCGTCAGAAATGGTGGTGAGCACCGCCGTGGTCCACAGCAGGCGCACCGCGACGGGATCGGCGATCATGCCCGCCACCAGCGAGCGTCCACCTCCCGCCTGCCACAGCGCGGCGGTGGCGGTGGCGGTGGCATGGCGCTGCTCCGCGCTGAGGTGGACGGCGGGGGCGAACCCGGCGATGAACGAGGGGTCGATCCCCCACATCCATTCCAAGGCACGGGCGGCGCGCTCGCCGATCGACTGCGGCCGGCTGTCCGCTCCGATGAAGCGGCTGGGGCGGCGGTCGTCGAGCAGGGCGATCAGGCCTCCGACTTCCTGGAGGTGGACCGGGGGGTGGTCACCGCGGCTTTCGTCGTTCTCCGAGGTCCGGTGGTAGCCGTGCCAAAGCAAACGGTCCCAGCGCTCGAGGCGCTCGGCCAGGCCGAGATCGTAGGCGGGGCTCCATGGCGCCAACGTACGCAGGCCCTCGATGTCAGCGGCCCGCACGCTGCGTTCCGCCGTGGTCATCAGCGCCAAGGCGGCATCCAGGCAACCGGCGGCGCCGGTGGTGGTGTCGGCATGGCAGGCGATGCCCAGCAGCTGGCGGATCAGGTGATGGCGCCAGGCCTGGGAACTGGTGATCGGGTCCGCTGCTGATGGTGGCTGCGCTCCGGCGCTGACGAAGCTGTCCGCCTCCTCCGTGAGCATGGAATCGGGCAGGTCGGGGTTGCAGAGGACCTGGGGCAGGAGCACGGTGATGGGGTCGAGCAAGTCCGCGGCAAAGCGCAGGGGATTGTCGGTGTTGGCCCGCACCATCGGCTGCTGCGCCTGATCGCGCCAGGTCAGCAGCTCGCTGTCGGTCACCCTCTGGGCGCCAGGCACCAGCAGCGCGGACACCGGGGCGGGGGCGTGCAGGTAGAGGCCATCGAGGAGCCAGCGTCCGTCGCGCAGCTGCAGGTGCAGGTGCGGCAGGGTGCCCTGGACGTCGTGCCTTTCGCGGTCGTCGATCCAGTGGCCGTGCCATAATTCGGCGCCGCGCGTGTCGGGCATCCCGGCCTTGATCGCCTGCTCCTGCAGGCCCAGGAGCTCGCTGCGCAGGTCGGCTGCCGGCTCGGCAGCGGCGGCGGCGGCAGCGCAGGCCATCAGGGCGAGGACGCGGATCATGGCGACCTGCCGCACACCCGATGCAATTCCGGCAGGAGGGTGGTGGCGAGCTCGGCCGGAGTCCCGCCGGCGAGGATCTTCTCTGCGGCGGCACCGGCGGCGATGAGGGCGTCCTCGACGGCGGTATCCGCTTCGCCCATGCGCAGCCCAGGCATCTCCGCTGCCACGCCGATCAGCGCCGTACCCCAGGCTGCGCCGCCGAAGCGCGCCTCGGCATGGCGGAAGAAGGGATCCTTCCAGACCGTCCGCCAAGCGGGCAGGGAACGGTAGGCCCAGCTCGACTCCGCATGCCAGATCGGATTGGTGGCCAGGGCCTGGACCACCGCCCAGGCCGCCGGTTGGCGCTGGCTGGTGGCGATGATGCCCACCGCCTTTTCGCGGCCCGTGGCGCTGGTGCGCCGGCCATCCGCCACCCAGCGCGGCAGCGGCGTGAGCGCGAAGGCGTGGCCGATGCGGTCGGTGAGATCGCTGAGTTCTTTCATGCCGTCGCCATCCACCATCGCGCAGAGCACGCGGCCCGCGGCGAGCTCTTCGCTGTCGCGGCCACGCCTGGCAATGGCCTCGGGGCCGTACAATTGGCTGGTGATCCAGGCGATCACCGCGGCGCCCTCGGTGGTGTCGAAGGCGGGATGGCCGTCAGCGTCGACGATCGGCACACCGCGCTGGCGCAACAGTACCGAGAGCGTCCACGGTCGCAGCGAGAGGCGGATGAGCCGGACCTCGGGATGGCGGCGGCGCAGATCGCGACCGAGTTCAGCGAACCCATCCCAGCTGACCGCGGTGGCGGGATCGACCCCGAGCTCGCGGGCAAGATCGCGGCGCCAGGCCAAGAGCACCGGGGTGGCGGTCAGCGGCAGGGCGAGGAGCTGGGCGCCGGACCGCCAGGTCGCCAGGCTGGAAGCGAGGAAGCGGTCCTGGTCGATGCCGGCGCCGGC
>JAYVMM010000548.1:0-1978 GCA_043758975.1 Planctomycetota bacterium
CGCCGCTGAGAAATCATCAGAACGACATCACCATGATCGGAAATCTCGCCAGCGGAAGGGCTTCCGATCCCCACTTCGGCAGTACGAACTTCCTGACCGGCGTCGACACCATCGGCATACCAGGCAAGGACTTCTCCAATGCCATCTCCTGCGACCAGGTGGCTGCCGAAGTCCTGGGCAAGGATACCCGCTATCAGTCGCTGCGCCTGAACATGCTTTCGCAATACGAGAACAACGGACATGGCCGCGGACTGTCGATGTCGTGGGATCGGCAGGGGAATCCGCTGCCCGGCATCGATACCATGCTGGCGCTCTACAACGCATTGTTCGCCAACAAGAGCGAGAGCCTCGCTGTGGCCAAGCGCCGCTTGGCGGAGAAGCAGAGTGTTCTCGACCTCATGGAGCTCAACGGCAAGGCGGTGAGCGGACAGCTCGGCAAGGACGACAGGTTCAAGCTCGATGAATATTTCCAGTCGATCCGCCAAGCAGAGCTGGCTCTTGGACAGGAAACACGCTGGCTCGATCGACCGAAGCCGGATGCGACCTTCGCCTACCAGGGAGTCCCCAGTGGCGAGAAGGAGATCCGGCTCGCCTACGACTTGATCGCGCTCGCCTTGCACACAGACGCCACCCGCATCGTCACCTATATGATGCCGAACAAGGCCCTTCTCCAGAGCCTCGGTTGCCCCCATGAACCACATCTGATCAGCCACTATGAGATCGGACCAGTCTACCGGGAGCCGTCACAGCAGCGCGAGAAGAAGCATTGCGAGATGCTCTCATACTTCTTCGACCGGCTGAAGGAGAAGAAGGGCGCTAATGGTCGAACCTTGTTCGATTCGACTATCGTCAGCTTCGGCACAGCCATCCGTTGTTCACATGTCATGAAGAGCATTCCTGTGATTCTAGCCGGCGGTGCATGCAGGCGCCTCAAGCGCGGTGAGTACATCGAGCTGCCCAAGGAGAGTACGCCGATATCCAATCTGTGGCTGACGCTGCTCCAGGAGGCGGGAGTTCCGGTTGAACACTTCGGCCAGAGCACGGGCATCGTACCCGAGACGCTGACATCGCTCTGAATCGCTCGATGCGCGCTCCCTGGACCATGCCAGCAGGGCGCCAACTATTCTATCCGCTCCCATTCCTGGGATCGCCGTCATATTCGATGAGGAGCCGAGCTGGAGATGCTTTGCTGGACTGTTGGCCACGCTTGCAATTAGGGGGGTGGGAAGATCGAGTGTGAAAAGGATGCTGGCCGTGCGTGGACTTTCGTCATGGTTGGCGCCGGCGGCGTGCGCGGCTCAGCGAAGGATGCTCCGCGCGAGCTGCTGGCGGTAGGCGAGTGGCGCGCACCCGGCATGGGCGCGGAAGACGCGCGAGAAGTAGGCGGCATCGGCATAGCCGACTGCGCGCCCGACCGTGGCGATGCTGGCGGCAGGCTGGGAGAGGAGGTGCTTGGCCTGTTCGATGCGCGCCGCGGTGAGATAGCGCAGCGGCGGTACGCCATAGGTGGCGGCGAACACCCGGCAGCAGTGCTCGTAGCTGCGCGCGAGGCCTGCGAGCAGAGCGGGCAGCGCGCGGTTCTCGCACAGCTGCTGGTCGATGCGGCTCTTGATCGCCTGCGCTAGTTCTCCCGCGCGCGAGGCCGGCGCCGCCTCGTCGTCGCCGAGCAGGCGCACCAAGAGCTCAAGCAGGGTGGCGCGCGCGGCCAGGCGCTCGCCGGCGGCGCGTGTGGCCCAGCGGCGGAAAAAGGTGTCGATGAGGTCCTCGATCAGCGCGCGCTGGCGCACCCGGCCCTGCAGCACGCCGGTGGGCACCCACGGCGGCGGGCGGCGCACCAGCGCCGCCCCGGGGCGCTCGGGCGGCACCGCGCACAGCGGCGCCGGCGCGCGCTCCTCGCCCAGCCAGTCAAAGTGGAAGCAGGCGCGCTGCACCGGTCCCTGCAGCACCAGGGTGAGGTGGGCGAGCGCGGGCGGGATGA
>JAYVMM010000549.1:0-2194 GCA_043758975.1 Planctomycetota bacterium
GCAGCAGTCGGCGCCGGCGGCTCGAGCGGGGCGCGTTCGACCGCCTGCGCAACAGCCAGCACGGCAGCCAAGGCCAGGACGATCAGAACGCGGTGGCACATGGAAGGCTCCCCCGCCTCTACATCCGACTCCGAGTGTCTGCTCTTGCAGCTGATTTCCTGCCCCCTGCCCCGGGGGGCGCCGCCTCACTCCCCCGCGGGGTGGAAGTAGATCCAATGCAGGTTGAGCAGCTTCTTCTTGCCAGCGTTGGTGAATACCAGCACCAGGTCGTGGGTGCCGCCCGGGTCGCTGATTGAGCCATCGACGTCCACCCACTTCTGCCAGCCGCCGGTGGGCGCGATGGTGGTGCTGCCCAGGAGCGGCCCGGTGGCGGAATCGGCATGCACCTCGATCACCCCGCCGGCGCCGCCGGAGGCGACGCGGTAGGTCACCTTGGCGGTGCCGTCGAGGGTGATGGCCTTGTAGCTCAGCCAGCAGCCGTTGTCGATGTTGGTGACATGCTTGCCGGCGCCGAGGTCGGCGCTCGGCTCGTCCATGGTGCCCTTGGTGGCGCCATGGTCGGCGGCGTTGACCACGCGCGAGCGCAGCGTCACGCGCGCCGCCGCGGTCAAGGCCTCGGCCCCGGGCGCGCCCTTGTCGGTGTAGCTCGCCACCAGCACGTACTCGCCGCGGTCGTCCTTGGCCGGACGGGCCATGGCGGTGAAGCTGCCGGTGGCGCCAGCGACCGCGCCTTGGTCATCGGCCAGCGACAACACCCAGGCCACCATCTCCTGGATCTCGTCACGGGTGAATTGGGGGTGCGCCGCCATCGCGATCGGGCCCCATACGCCGCCGCCGCCGGTGATGACCTTGTCGATGAGCTTGTCGAGACTGCCGACGACACCGTGGTACTTCTTGGCCACCGCGGTGAAGGCCGGGCCGACCGACTGCACGGTGACCTGGTGGCAGGCGATGCAGTCGCTCTTCATCACCCGGTTCTTGCCGCGCTGGAAGGCGCCGGCGCTGACGCCCTGCTCCTCCCCCGGGGTGGCGTCCTCGTGCTCGCTCTCGTAGCCGATGCTGAACTTGACCTGGTCAGGGGGAATAGTCCCGGCCTCGGTGCTGCCGTCTTCAGGGTCAGTGACCTGGGCCTTGTAGGCGACGGCCTTGCCCCACGTGAAGAAGTGGCCGTCGATCGGCGCGGTGATCTGCACCTTGGGCATGGCGTTGCCGACCCGGATCGGCACCACTGCGATGGCGCTCTTGCCGCCCTTGTCGGTCACCGTGAGGGTGGCCTGGTAGGTGCCCGGGGCGGTGAAGGTGAAGGTCGGCTTGGGATCGGTCGCATCGACGGTCTTGCCGGTGAAGCTCCAGGCGTAGGCGAGGACGTCGCCCTCGTCCTTATCGTAGGTGCCGGCGGAGGAGAAGTGGACGGTCAGCGGCTGCTTGCCCACCGTCACGTCGGCGCTGGCCTTGGCCACCGGCGCGCGGTTGCCGGGCACGAAGTCGATGCGCACGATGTCGGCCTGGTCGGGGTGCCACCAGTTGTTGCCGAACTCGATGACGTAGAGCGCGCCCTCGGGCCCGAAACGCATGTCCATGGCGTGGCGCAGCTTGGTCGCGGGCAGGAACGGCTCCATCGACACCATCTCGCCCTTGGCGTCGAGCTTGACCACCTTGATCCAGCTGCGCATCCACTCGTAGATGAACAGGGTGTTGTCGTAATAGCCGGGGAAGCGGTTGGGCGAGGTCTGCTTGGGATCCTTGTGGTAGACCGGGCCGGCCATGGCGCAGCGCCCGCCATTGCCGAAGTCGGGGAATTTGTCTGACACCGCATAGGGGTACCACATCCACGCCGGCTGCGCCGGCGGCAGCTCGGTGATGCCGGTGTTGCGCGGCGAGTCGTTGATCGGATGCGCGGGATCGAAGCGCTTGCCGATCTTCTTGGTGTCCCAGTCGTATTCGGCGTAGGCCTGGTTGTCGCCGCAGAACAGCGGCCAACCGTAGTAGCCGGGGCCGGTGGCGCGGTTGAACTCATCGTAGCCGCGCGGGCCACGGTCGCTGTCCTTACCCGCGTCCGGCCCGACTTCGCCCCAGTAGAGGCAGCCGGTGACCGGGTCGGCGAAGTGGCGAAAGGGGTTACGGCAGCCCATGACATAGATCTCAGGTCGGGTCTTGGGCGTACCGGGCGGGAAGAGGTTGCCGGGCGGGATGT
>JAYVMM010000550.1:0-4597 GCA_043758975.1 Planctomycetota bacterium
ATGCGCACCGTCCCTTGCCCGCGCGGCGCCCAGTCCTGGGCGCCCCTCCTCGTGCTCGCCGCCAACATCGTCGCCGCCGCCTGGGGCGACGACTTCCCGGTTCCCGACAACCAGCAGATCAAGGGCCAGCCGCTGCTGCCGCCGGAGGAGGCGCTCAAGCGCATCAGCCTGCCCGAGCGCTTCCATGCCAGCATGTTCGCCGCCGAGCCCGCGGTGCGCCAGCCGATCGCCATGGCCTTCGACGCGCGCGGGCGGCTGTGGATCGCCGAGAACTACACCTACGCCGAGGCCAAGACCAACTTCGACCTCAGCCTGCACGACCGCATCCTGATGTTCGAGGACGGCAAGGGCGACGGCACCGCGAGCGCGCGCAGCGTGTTCTGGGACCAGGGCCAGCGCCTGACCAGCATCGAGCTCGGCTTCGGCGGGGTGTTCGCGCTCTGCCCGCCGCGCCTGCTCTTCCTCCCCGACCCCCACCACGACGGCCACCCGCTCGGCGAACCGCAGGTGCTGCTCGACGGCTTCGACGCCGGCCCGGTACGCCACAACATCGCCAATGGCCTGAAGTGGGGCCCGGACGGCTGGCTCTATGGGCGCCATGGCATCCAGGCCTCCTCGCTGGTCGGCCTGCCCGGCTCACCGCCCGAGGCGCGGCTCAAGCTCAACGCCAGCATTTGGCGCTACCATCCGGTCACCCATGCCTTCGAGGTGGTCGCCGCCGGTACCACCAACCCGTGGGGCATGGACTGGGACGCGCACGGCGAGGCCTTCTTCATCAATACCGTCATCGGCCACCTCTGGCACATGATCCCGGGCGCGCACTTCCACCGCATGTACGGCGACGACCTCGACCCGCACGTCTACCTGCCGATCGAGCAGACCGCCGACCACGTGCATTGGGACGCGACCGAGAAGTGGAACCAGGTGCAGAAGGGCGCCAGCGCGGGCACCGACAAGGCTGGCGGCGGGCACGCGCACAGCGGGCTGATGATCTACCAGGGCGGCAGCTGGCCCGCGCCCTACGCCAACAGCCTGTTCACGCTCAATTTCCACGGCCGCCGCGTCAACAACGACCTGCTCGAGGCGCTCGGATCGGGCTATGTCGGGCGCCACGGCGCGGATTTCCTCAACAGCGGCGACACCTGGTTCCGCGGTGTCGACCTCGGCAGCGGTCCCGACGGCGGGGTCTTCATCCTCGACTGGTCGGATACCGGCGAATGCCACAACGCCAACGGCATCCACCGCAATAGCGGGCGCATCTACAAGATCTCATACGGCGACGCCCCGGCGCGCCCGGCCTTCGACCTCGCCAGCCTCAGCGACCAGCAGCTGGTTGCGCTGAGCCGCGACGAGAACGTGTGGAACGTGCGCCAGGCACGCCAGCTGCTCCAAGCCCGCGCGTGCGCCGGCGCCGACCTCAGTGCGAGCGCCGCCGCGCTGCGCGCGCTTGTCGTAAGCGATCCCGACACCGTGCAGCGCCTGCGCGCGCTGTGGGCGGCCTTCGTCATCGGCGGCTGCGACGAGTCCTTCCTCGCCGGCCTGCTCGACGACCACGACGAGCATATGCGCACATGGGCGCTGCGCCTGCTCACCGACCGCATGCCGATGCGCGGCAACGCCCTTCCCGCCGCCACCGTGGTGCTGCAGCCGACCACCATCTTGCGCATCGCCGCGCTGGCGCGCGCGGAGAAGTCGCCGGCAGTGCGCCTCGCGCTCGCCTCGGCCTTGCAGCGCCTCGCGCTCAAGGACCTCGGCGCGATCGCCGCCCCGCTGCTCGCGCACACTGAGGATGCCACTGATCACAACCTGCCGCTGATGCTGTGGTACGGCATCAAGGACCTCGCGCCTGGCGACCCCGCCGGGCTGGTCGCCCTCGCCGGCGGCTGCGAGATCGCACTGGTGCGCAAGCTGATCAGTCGCCGCCTGGGCGAGGAGGTCGAGCGCGCACCCGCCGGGCTGTCCGCCCTGCTGCACCTCGCCCTCGGGCGCGACGCCGCCTTCCAGGCTGACGTCGTCGGCGGCCTCGGTGACGGCCTGAAGGGCTGGCGCAAGGCCAAGAAGCCGGAGGGCTGGGACGAGCTGATGGCCAAGGTCGCCGCCCATCCAGAGGCGGCGGTACGCGACCGCGCGCGCGAGCTGGGCGCCCTGTTTGGCGACCGCGCCGCGCTCGACGAGGCGCGCCGGCTGGTGGGCGATCGCAAAGAGAGCGCGGACAAGCGGCGCGCCGCCCTGCAGTCGGTGATCGACAACCGCCCCGACGACCTGCGCGCCTTCTGCGAGCAGCAGCTCGACGACCGAGAGGTCAACGTGGTCGCGGTGCACGGCTTGGCCGGCTTTGACGACCCCAAGATCGCCGAGCTCCTTATTGCGCGCTACCGCGACGGCTTCGCCGCCGCGGCGCATGCCGAGGTGATCTCCGTGCTGGTCTCGCGCCTGAGCTTCGCGCGCGTGCTGGTCGCCGCCATCGCCGGCGGCACCATCCCGCGCGGCGACCTCACCCCGTTCCACGCCCGCCAGATCAACGGCCTGCACGACAAGGCGCTCAGCCGCCACCTCAGTGAGGCCTGGGGGGTGAGCCGCGAGACCTCCGGCGACCTGCTCAAGCAGATCGCTGCGTGGAAGGCGAAGATGACCCCGGCGGTGCTCGCGGGCGCGGATGCGCGCAAGGGCCGCCAGGCCTTCGCCGCGACCTGCAGCGTCTGCCACCGCCTGTTCGGCGAAGGGGCGGCGATCGGCCCCGACCTCACCGGCGCCGGGCGCGACAGCATCGACTACCTGATCGAGAACATCGTCGACCCCAGCGCCATCGTCGCCGCCGACTACCGCCTGGCGGTGGTCACGCTCAAGGACGGGCGCGTGCTCACCGGCCTGCTCAACGCGCGCACCGAGCGCACCATCACCGTGCAGACCATGACCGAGCGGCTGACCCTCGAGCGCGCCGACCTCAGCGGCATCGAGGAGTCGGCGACCTCGCTCATGCCGGAAGGACTGTTCCAGGCCCTTGGCGAAACCCAGGTGCGCGATCTGCTCGCCTACCTGATGTCGAAGCAGCAGGTCGCGCTGCCCGACAAGTAGCACCATGCTCGGGGTCTGGGGCCTGGCGCTGGCATTGGCCGGGACAGCGCTCAGGCTGGCGCGCAGGCTGGGACCTGCGCTCCGTCTGGGTACCGGCCAAGGGGGAGGGCAGGCGGTGAGCTCGCTCGATGATCCGCGCGTCTTCTGGGCCGCCGAGCGCACCCTGCTCGCCTGGGTGCGCACCGGCTTGGCGGCGATGGGCCTCGGGCTGGTGACGGCCAAGTTCGGCATCTTCCTGCGTTTCGTCACCCACGATGCCGTGCCGGCGGCCCGCGAGGGGGCGTCCCTGGCGGTGGGGGTGGCGATCACCGTGCTCGGCGCCGCGCTGTGCCTGGCCGCCGCCCTGCAGTTCCGCCGCTTCGTCGCCACCCTGCGCGCGAACGAACTGCCACCGCGCCAGCTCATCGGCCTGCCCAGCCTGGCCGCGCTCGCCTTCGCACTCACTGGTCTGGTGATGGCTGGCTGCCTGCTGCTCTGAGGGTTGGCTGCGGGTGCGAACCGGCCCGGGCCGGCGCTGGCGATTGACGAACGCGTCATAATCATACAATTCCTACCGATTTGAGCGGATTCAAGGCGGGAGCCTGCCCGGCCCGCGCGGCGTGCACCGCTCGGGTGCCGCGCACCACCCGCCCAGGAGGATGGCGTTGCAGCACTGGTACGACATCTCGACCGTCTACGCGGTCGCGGGCCTGATCGTTGGCATCCTGGTCGGCCTGACCGGGACCGGCGGCGGCTCGCTGATGACGCCGGTGCTGCTGTTCTTCGGCGTCCCGCCGCTGCACGCCATCGGCACCGACCTGCTCTACAACGCCATCACCAAGGTGGTCGGCACCCTGGTGCACGGCTTCAAGGGCACCATTGACTGGCCGGTGGTCGCCCGCCTGGCGGCGGGCAGCGTGCCGGCGGCGGTGGCCACCCTGCTCCTGCTCGCCTTTTTCCAAGGCTACCAGATCGCGATCGCCCAAGTCATCAACTTCACCCTCGGCGCCGCCGTGCTCGTCACCGCGGTGTCGGTGATGTTCCGACCGTGGATCCTCAGCCATTTCGCCCGCCGCGGCGTGCAGCTGGATGCGCCAGTGTCGCCGCTCCTGCCGGTGGCGCTCGGCGCCATACTGGCGGTGGTCGTCACCCTCTCCTCGGTCGGCGCCGGCGCCATCGGCGTCACCGCCCTGCTCCTGCTCTACCCGGCGATGCCGATGGGTCGCCTGATCGGCACCGACATCGCCCATGCGGTGCCGCTCGCCTGCATCGCCAGCATTGGCTATGGCCTGCAGGGCAACATCGACTGGCCGCTCCTGGTCTCGCTGTTGACCGGATCCCTGCCCGGGATCGTCATCGGCAGCCTGATCTCGCCGCGCATCCCCGACGCGGTGATCAGGCCGCTGCTCGCCGGCATCCTGCTGGTCATCGGCGCCTGGCTGGTCGGCGTGCGCCGGCTGGTCGTGCATACCTAGGCCACCTCAGGCAAGGCCCGGGCGCCCGGGTGCCAAGCAGCGCTTGGCCGCGGGCCGTCCGGGCGAAT
>JAYVMM010000551.1:0-2403 GCA_043758975.1 Planctomycetota bacterium
CCGCTGCGAAGTCGTTCTCGTCGAAACCCGGCAGCGGCGTGCGATCACCGCGGGCGATGCGCAAGGCGCGGTAGGAAAAAATGCGTTCGGTGTCGACGATGTGCTGCAGCACACCGCCCGCGGTCCATTTGCCCGGCGCGTAGGCATGGCCGACGCGCACCGCGAAACGCCCGAGGTCGATCCGCCGCCCAAGCGCCGCCCCATCGGCGAGCAGCGCGTGCAGGTCGCCCTCCCCGGCCTGGTCGATATAGCGGCTGAAGCGCGCGGGACGGTGCCCGAGGTCGGTGGCGGCGGTGGGGTGCACGGGACTATCCTCAGTTCAGCTCGGTCGGGCGGCAGCCCATGCGCTCACCATCGCCGCCCACTGCGAAACTGCTGGGCCGCTGCCGCTTAGGACAACCCATCGAGCATGCCCTTGCCGTCGCCGAAGCTGTCGAGCCGGGCGCCGGCGCGCGCGGCCATGGCGAGGAAGAGGTCGCACATGTTGCCGGTGGAGTCGAGCACCCGACCGGAGCTGATGCTGCCGCCACCGTGCCCGGCGAGCAGCACCGGCAGGTCATCGTGGTTGTGGCGGTCGCCATCGCCGATGCCCGAGCCGTACATGATCATGCTGTTGTCGAGCAGGGTGCCGGTGCCGTCGTTGAGCGACTTCATCCTCTGCAGCATGTAGGACAGCAGCTCGACATGGTAAGTGTTGATCTTGGTCAGATCCTCGAGCTTGCCGGGATCCTTCTGGTGGTGGGATATCTCGTGATGGGCACGCGATACGCCGATCTGCGGATAGGTGCGGTTGGAGCCCTCGTTGCTCATCGTGAAGGTGATGATGCGCGTGGTGTCGGTCTGGAAGGCGAGCACGCTGAGGTCGAACATCAGCTTGACCCGCTCGGCGAATCCGTCGGGCCCCTCGTTCGGCACCACCACCTCGATGTTCGGGCTGTAGGTGCCAGGCTTGGCTGAAGCCTTGGCCTCGACCGCCTCGGCGGCCTCGCGCTGGGCGTGCTCGATGCGCTGCTCGAGCGCACGCACCGAATCGAGGTATTCGTCGAGCTTGCGCTGGTCGGTTCCGCTGACGTTGCCACGCAGGGTCTTGGCGTCGCCCAGCACCAGGTCGAGCACGCTCTGGTCGAGGGTTTTCTCGTCCGTCGAGGTGCCGCCCGGCTTCTTCGCCTTGACCTTGGCCTTGGCGCTGAACATGCGGTCGAACACCGCCTTGGGGTGGATCTCCTTGGCATTGGGCGTGTTCGGGGTGCGCCACGAGATGTTGGAGGAGTAGGCGCAGGAATAGCCCGAATCGCAGTTGCCAGCCTGGCCTCCCTGTTCGATGCCCAGCTCGAGCGAGGGCAGCGAGGTGGCGATGCCGATCTTCTCGGCCATCGCCTGGTCGATCGAGATGCCGGCCTGGATATCGGTGCCGGCGGTCTTGCGCGGCTGGGCGCCGGTGAGGAAGCTGGCGTTGGCGCGCGCATGGTCGCCAGGGCCGTCGCCGTTGGCGAAGCCATGCTTGTGCAGCAGGTTGTTGATCACCAGCACGTCCTTCATCACCGGCGCGAGCGGGACGAGGACCCGCGGCACCGCCCCGGGGGCATCCTTCTTGAATTTCCAATGGTCGTAGACCACGCCGTTAGGGATCATGATGAACATGGTGCGGACCGGCGATTTGGGGCCCTTGGCCCCGGGCGCCGGCGTCTCTGCCCAGCCCATGGTCTCGAAGAGCGGGAGGGCCATGGCCACGCCGAGGCCGCGCAGGACGGTGCGGCGGGGGATCATCCAGTGCTTGTCCATGGCGGGGTCCTTTGCGTGAGAGTCTAGGGATTGCGGCGGTTCATGAAGGGATAACTGGTGACCACCCGCGCGACCAGGGTGGTGAAGCGGTACTGATCGGCGATCACCGCCTGGGCGATGCGCTCGACCACCGCGTCGTCGATCTCCTTGAGACCACGACCGAGGGCGAAAGTCAGCAGCTTCTCGGTCAGGCTGCGGGTGAAGTCATCCTTGCGCGCGAGAAACGCGGCCTTGAGCTCGATCGGGCCCTTGAAGGTGATGCCGCCCGGCAGGGTCCCGGCGGTATCGAGGGCGGCGCCGTTGTCGTCGCGACGCCAACGCCCGATGGCATCGAAATTCTCAAAACCGAAGCCGATGGCGTCCATCTTGGTGTGGCAGGAGGCGCAGAGCGGATCCTTGCGGTGGCGCTCCATCAGCTGGCGCACGCTCAACCCGGCGGTGCCACTGGCGCCCTGCTCGGCCAATGGCGGCACCGCCGCCGGCGGGGGCGGCGGCGGCTCGCCGATGATCTGCTCGAGCACCCACTTGCCGCGCTTGACCGGGCTGGTGCGCCCGGGTTGCGAGGTGACGGTCAGCACACTGGCCATGGTCAGCACGCCGCCGCGGGTGTGGTCGGGGAGC
>JAYVMM010000552.1:0-2431 GCA_043758975.1 Planctomycetota bacterium
AGCTGCGCCGCCCGAATGGCGCAAACGTAGCCGCCGGGGCCGGCGCCGATGACCACGATCTCGAAATCTGCCATGGGATGTCCTTCACGGTGCGAATGCGATGGGGAAAGCTCTCGGCGGGCGCTGTCGGCGCCAAGCGTGGCGGGCGCTTAGACCAGCAGGGTCGCGGGGTTCTCGAGCAGCTCGCGTAGGGTCTTGAGGAAGGCGGCGGCGGCGGCGCCGTCGACCGCGCGGTGGTCGGCGCTCACCGTCACGCGCAGCACCTTGCCCGCGACCACCGCGCCGGCGCGCACCACCGGCTCGTCCTTGATGCCGGCGACCGCGAGGATGGCGACCTGGGGTGGGTTGATGATGGCTGCGAAGTCGCTGATGCCGAACATGCCGAGGTTGGAAACGGTGAAGCTGCCGCCCTGGAACTCCTCGGGCTTGAGCTTGCCGTCGACAGCCTTCTTCGCCAGCATGCGCACCTCCTCGCCGAGCTGGCGCACGCTCTTGGCATGCGCGCGCGCGACGATCGGGGTGATCAGGCCATCGGGGATCGCCACCGCCACGCTGAGGTCGACGCTGTCGAGCTGGCGCACGCTGCCGCCCTGGAGGGTGGCGTTGAGGCGGGGGTGGACGCGCAGCGCGAGGGCGGTAGCGCGCAGTACCAGGTCGTTGACGGTGACGCGCAGACCGTCGAGCAGGTTGACCTGCTCGCGCAGCGCCACCAGCGCGCCGGCATCGATGCTCTCGCTGACATAGAAGTGCGGGATGGTGGTCTTGGCCTCGAGCAGGCGCTTGCCGATGATCTGCCGCATGGGGGTGAAGGGCACCTCCACCACCGCCTGGGCGTCGGCGCGCAGCACCGCCAGGCGCGGACGTTCCGGCTTGGCGGTGCCGGCGGCGATGCGCGCGGTGCCATTGCGCGCCGCGGCCTCGACATCGCGGCGCACGATGCGCCCATCCGGGCCGCTGCCCTTGAGCTGGCGCAGATCGATGGCGCCGGCGGCGGCGAGCTTGGCCGCCACTGGGCTGATGCGCACACCCTTGGGCAGGCCGGGGGCCAGCGCGGATGCGGGCGTCGCCGCCAGCGCGGGCGCGGCGACAAGTCCCGACGGTGCCGCGGGGGCCGCCGCGGGCGCGGCGGGCGCGGCGGACGCGGCGTTGGCGGCGAGCAGTTTGGTGTTGGTCGCCTTGGCCTTGGCCACCGCCTGCGCGACGTCCTCGCCGGGCTTGCTGGTGAGCAGCACGGCGATGGTGTTGACCGGGATCTGCGCCCCGGCCTCGACCAGCACGGCGCCGACATGGCCGGCATCAAGGCTCTCCCATTCCAGCACCGCCTTGTCGGTCTGCAGTTCGGCGATGACCTGGCCGGTCTTGACCTGGTCGCCGGGCTTGATGCGCCACGACACCAGGGTGCCTTCGGTCATGGTCGGGGACTTGGCGGGGAAGAGTATTTCGATGATCATTGCTGGCGCGATCCGTGGGGGCGGGAGGGCTGGGTCAGCGGTAGCACGCCTGCTTGACCGCAGCGATGATGCGCGCCGGCTTGGGCAGGGTGGCTTCCTCGAGATTGGCGGCGTACGGCATCGGGTTCTCGGTGGTGGTCACCCGGCCCACCGGGGCGTCGAGGTCGTCGAAGCACAAGGTCATCAGCTGGGCCGCGACCTCGGCACCGATGCCGCCGGTCTGGTAGCACTCCTCGACCACCACGCAGCGGTTGGTCTTGCGTACCGATTCGGCGATCAGGCCGATGTCGAGCGGCTTGACTGTGCGCGGATCGACGATCTCGCAGGAGATGCCCTCGCGCTCGAGCAGTTCGGCAGCCTCGAGCGACCAGTGCACGCAGCGGTTCACCGCGACGATGGTGCAGTCGCTGCCGGCACGCTTGATGTCGCCGCGTCCGAAGGGGATGAGGTACTCCTCGCTCGGGATGTCCTGCTCATAGCCGTAGAGCATCTCGTTCTCGAGGAAGCACACCGGATTGTTCTGGCGCAGCGCAGTCTTGAGCAGGCCCTTGGCGTCGAAGGGCGTCGAGGGCGAGACCACGATCAGCCCGGGGAAATGGCTGTAGAGCGCCTCCACCGCATGGCTGTGCTGCGACGACACCCGCGGCCCGGCGCCGTTGGGCCCGCGCATCACCAGCGGCACGCTGAACATGCCGCCGGTCATGTAGCTCATCTTGGAGGCGTTGGAGATGATCTGGTCGAAGGCCGGGAAGGAGAAGTTCCAGCTCATGAACTCGGCCACCGGTCGCAGGCCGGTCATCGCCGCGCCGACCGCCAGGCCGCAGAAGCCGCTCTCGGTAATCGGGGTGTCGAGCACGCGCTCCGGTCCGAACTCGTCGAGCAGGCCCTTGGTCACCTTGTAGGCCCCGTTGTACTGCGCCACCTCCTCGCCCAGAATGAAGATGGTCGGATCGCGCTTCATCTCTTCATACAGCGCCTGG
>JAYVMM010000553.1:0-4217 GCA_043758975.1 Planctomycetota bacterium
GCTGAACAGGGCGGGTACGGCGAGGCGGGAGGGGGTCAGGTGCAGGTACGGTGCTGAGGGCATGCCCCTCAGTCGAAGCCGAGTGGTGGCCCATTCACGCTTTTTTTCCCGTACATAGGGGGATCAGGGCGCGGCGGGCTGGTCGCGGTCGGCGAGCAGGGCGGTGAGCGCGAGCGGCAGCCAGCCGCTGCCCCAGGCATGGCTCCAGCCGCCATCGGCGATGAGGGTGAACGGCACTTGGCGGTCGCGCAGCTGGGACAGCAGCGCCTCGACCCCGGCGCGTGCGCCGGGACCGCCATTGAGGACGATGATGCGGCTGCGCCCCTTGGCGAGCAGGCCCTTCTGCTCGTCGATCAGGCGCTGCGGGTTCCAGGCGTCGTAGTTCTCGCGCGTGCCGTAGCAGTCGACGAAGCCCCACTCCGCCCACTGCTTGGCATCGGGCTGGCCGAACCAGGTCTCGAACAGCGCGACTTTGGCGAAGCGCTCGGGATGGCGCAGGAAGATCGCGAGCGCGCCATGGCCCGACTTGCTGAAGCCGAGCAGGTAGCGGGAGCGCGCTTCCGGAAGGGCCGGCAGGCGGGCCTCGACCAGGGGCACCACCACCTCGGTGAGGTAGGAGCTCTGGCGCACCTCCGGACGCAGTGGGTTGTCGCCGAACCAGGGCGTGATGGCGTAGGCCGGGCAGACCAGGATGGCGCCCAGGCGATCGGCGAGCTGGTGCGAAGCCGCCACCGTGAGCGGGTGCCCCCATTTGCCGCCGGTGCCCTCATTCACCGGCAGGCAGTAGACCACTGGGTAGCGCCGCGCTGCCTCGGCATGGGCCGGGAGCAGGATCTCGATGCGGTTGCTGCCCTGCTGGTAGGGGCTGGTCACGCTCCAGCTCAGCACCCCGGGGGTCTGCGGCTCGGGATCGACGGTCAAAGTCACCCCGGCAGGCAGGGCGGCCTCGTCGGCGGCGAAGGCGCACGCCGAGATCACAGCCAGGACGAGGAGGAAGCGCATCGGGTGGTTCTCCCAGGAGTGGGTGCAGGGCGGGCGGACGGTCCGCCACGGCGGAGAGCTTGGTACGTATGTGCGCCTGCCCCGTTGAGCGTCGCACGCGCCGGCTCAGCCGCCAGTGCGCGCCGGTTGATAGAGGTGGGCGAGGATGCGGGTGATCTCGGCGGGCGAGCGGTAGCAGGGCTTGGGCGTCCACAGCCCGCTGCACGCGCCCAGCGGTGGCGGCCCCTCGCTGGCGAGGGCGGCGAGACAGGCGATGTCCTGGAGCGGGACCGCGCTCTGCTCCCGGCTCGCCAGGTCGCGGTAGCTGGCCGCCAGCCGGCCCTGGCCCAGGAGTTCGTAGCCGCGGCGCACCGGTTGCGCGCACAGCCGCCCGATGCCCACGCGCATGGGGTCGAGGCCGGCGCGCGCATCCCAGCGCGCGCGTCCGAGATGGGCGGCGACGAAGGCGTGCGGTGTGGACAGGCAGCGTCCGTCACGGTCGATGCGCGACCACAGCACGTGCACCGCCTCCTCGTCGTGGTCGGCGCCGTGCTCGCAGCGCTGGCTGTGGATCACCATCAGCGCGTCATGGCGGTCGGGATCGGCGCCCTGGCTGCGCAGGGCATGGCGCGCCATGGTGACCGCGAGGTCCTTCTCCCAGCGGAAGGGGAAGGTGCCGTAGTGATGCGGGGCTGAGATGACCAGGTGGGCGACGTGACGATACGGTTTGCCGCGTAGGCAGCGGAGCGGGGTCTGGGCGATGAAAATGGCAGCGGCCAGGCGGATGGCGTCGGCCGCTTCGCCCTGCCACGGCACGCAGCGCAGCTGCCCGAGCGCGCCGGCGATGACAGCGCAGGAGTCGTGGCAGCGGATCAGACCTGAGAAGGCGCCCGGCGGGTGCTCCGGGACCTGCGCGGGCGGCAAGTGGGCGAGCACCACGAGCGAGCGCGCGACCGCGTCGGCGACCGCCGCCTGGATGCCAGCGATGCGCGCGGCGTCGCGTTGGTGCTGCCCGAGCATGCGCCGCCGCCGCTCGGGATCGGTTTCGGCGTCGATGCGCGCGCGATCTGCCGCCATGCGCTTGTGCGTGCGGTCGACCTGCGCCCGCGCGGCGGCGGAGGCCGCGTGCAGGCGGGCGGGTGCGCCGGTGGCGGTTGCCGCAGGGGACGCACCCGGCCAGCCACCACCGCTCGCCGGCGGCGCCCGGGTGGACACTCCGGCAGGGCTCGGGCGGGGGCGCGCGACGGGCGTGATGGCGTCATCGTCTGAATGCACTGCCGCTGTGCTCGCGTTCATGCCGGTTTGTCCGTGGCGGATTGCTGCGCTTGGGCGCGTCCGCCGCACGGGCAGCTGGGGCCGCCGTGCCCGGCGCCGAGGTCGGCGACGAAGGCGCGCAGGAAGGCGACCTCGATGTCCACCCTTCCGCCCGCCTGGAACGCGGCGAGGCGCTGCTCGACCTGGTGCAGCACGCGCAGGGCCTCGGCATCGACCTCCGCCGGCAAGGGGATGATCACCGGGCGCTCCGGCGGCAGCTCGCCTCCGTCGATCAGGCGCTGCAGGGCCTTGACCGCCGAGATATCGCGCTGGTGGCAACGCGTGAGGAAGGCGCGGTAGGTCGCCTCATCGACCGTCACCGATAGGTGTCGGGTGCGGCGGCCCGCGCGCGGAGTGCCGGTGGGGTCGCGCATGTGCCCGCCCTGATCACAGAAGAGCTTGCGCACCTGTTGCGCCTCGGCGCCCGCCGGCGGGCGGGGGACGGGGATGACAGGCTGCTCGCCCGCGCCCGGTGAAGTGGATGCTTGGGAATCGGTCATGGGCACCTCCAGCAGGGACGTCGAGGGTGAGTTGAGGGGCGGCGCGGCGTCCGACCCTGCACCAGTATCGCCACCCGGGCATGCCTCCTGCCACCGGCGTGAGTGCTCGGCGGTGGTCCCGCCGATGATCGCCTGCCGGCTGACGCCGGGCGGCTGGCCGACGGCGCCCATGCGCAGACCAGCGCTCGTCCAGGTCGGATCGACATGTTCGCCGGGGCGGCGCATTCATAAGGGGTGGAAGCGCTACCACGACGGCGTTTACCGCCTTTCTGCGATTCAGCCCGCCCCGCCCCGCCACCTGGACCTGCCATGCCCCCACCACGCCCACGCCGCTCCTCCACCCTGCCTGCGCGCGCCAAGCTGCTGGTGCTGCTGCTGTTCGCGTTCGGCGCGCTCGCCACCTCCAGCGCCGCCCCCGCGGCGGCGGCGGATGCGCCCTTCTCCATCCTGGTCTTCTCCAAGACCGGCGCCGGCGCCTTCCGCCACGATTCGATTCCGGTCGGCATCGAGGCGCTGCGCAAGATCGGCCCCGAGAACGGCTTCACGGTGGTCGCGAGCGAGGATCCCGCGGTCATCAGTGCGACCACGCTCAAGGCCTTCCAGGTGGTGGTCTTCCTCAGCACCACCGGCGACATCCTCGATAACGCGCAGAAGCAGGCCTTCATCGCCTGGTACCAGGCCGGCCACGGTTGGGTCGGCATCCATGCCGCCAGCGACTGCGAATACAACTGGACCTGGTACGGCGGCCTGGTCGGCGCCTACTTCAAGGGCCATCCGGCGCAGCAGCCGGCCAAGATCGCGGTGGTCGACCACACCTTCATCGCCACCGCCTTTCTGCCGCCGATCTGGGAGCGCAAGGACGAGTGGTACAACTTCCGCGCCCTGCCCAAGGACGTGCATGTTCTGCTGAACATCGACGAAAAGAGCTACGATCCTGGTCCCGACGCCATGGGCGCCAGCCACCCCATGGCCTGGTACCACCTCTACGATGGCGGGCGCGCCTTCTATACCGAGCTCGGCCACACCCAGGAGAGCTACGCGGAGGCCAACTTCCTCAAGCACATCACCGGCGGCATCCTGTGGGCTGCCGGCAAGGCCGAGCCCAAGGGCAAGCCGGGCACGGGCAAGGCCAAGTAGGATTGCTGTCAGCCAGAGCCAGGGCGCGCGTGGCAGCGCGCGCCGGGGTCAGGCGAGCACACCCGGCACCACCGCACCGTGGACGTCGGTGAGGCGGAACTGCCGGCCCTGGTAGCGGTAGGTCAGGCGGGTGTGGTCGATGCCCATGAGGTGGAGGATGGTCGCCTGGAGATCATGCACGTGCACCGCGTCCTTGACCACGTTGTAGGCGAAGTCGTCGGTCTCGCCGTGGACGTGCCCGCCCCTCACCCCGCCGCCGGCGAGCCACACGCTGTAGGAGCGTCC
>JAYVMM010000554.1:0-5761 GCA_043758975.1 Planctomycetota bacterium
TGTCGGTCTCGACCGTGGCCTGGCAAATGCGCGCCTCGGCCTCTTCGTCGGCCATGAGGTGGATGATCTCGTCGGTGATCTTGCCCTTGGTGACCTTGCGGTAGGGCGTGACCAGGAAGCCGTACTCGTTGACCGCGGAGTAGATGGCGAGCGAGACGATGAGGCCGATGTTGGCGCCCTCAGGGGTCTCGATCGGACAAATGCGCCCGTAGTGCGAGGTGTGCACGTCGCGCACCTCGAAGCCGGCGCGCTTGCGGTTGAGGCCGCCGGGCCCGAGCGCCGACAGGCGGCGCTCGTGGGTGAGCTGGGAGAGCAGGTTCGACTGGTCGACCACCTGCGACAGCTCGCCGCGCTGGAAGAAGTTCTGCACCGCGCTGTCGACCGCCTGGTTGTTGAACAGGTTGCGCGGCGCCAGCGCCTGCGCGAGGTCCTCGGCCTGGAGGTCGCGGCTGAGCTTCTCCTTGACCGCCCGGCGCAGCTTGAGCATGGCCGCACGCAGCTCGTCGGAGAGCAGGTCGGCGATCGGGCGTACCCGGCGGTTGCCGAGGTGGTCGATATCGTCGACCTCGCCGGCGGCGTTGTTCGAGCGGATCAGGGTGAGCAGGTACTCGAGCGCCTTGATGTAGTCGTCGACGGTGAGGACGCGCGACTCGCCCTTGCCCTTGAGCTTGCGGTTAATGCGGAAGCGCCCGACCGCGCCGAGGTTGTAGCGCTGCTCGTTGAGGAAACGGTCCTGGAAGAACTCGCGCACCTTCTGCTCGTCAGTGGGGTTGCCCGGGCGCAGGCGGCGGTATATGCGCAACAGCGCCTCGTCATGGCTCGCCGCCTCGTCCTCGCGCAGGGTGTTGAGCAGGATGTCGTCCGGCTTGGTGCCGGCGGCGATCAGCTCGATCGCCTCGACCCCGAGGCCCTTGAGGTTCTCGAAGCTGTTCTCGCTGAGCACTTCGCAGGCCTTGGCCAGGGCCTCGCCCGACTCCTTGTCGAAGACGTCGTTGGCGATGATGCGCCCGACTGCCTTCTCCTTGGCGCCCTTGCTGGCGAGCTGGATCACGTCGGTCTTGAAGAAGTGGCGGATGATCGCCGCGGTGGTGCCGAAATCCTTGTTCAGCGCGCGCAGGAAGCAGGTCGCCACCACCTTGGCGCTCTTGTCGATCTTGATCTGCAGCACGTCCTTGGAGGTCTGCTCGACCTGGATCCACGAACCGCGCTCGGGGATGATGCGGCAGCTGTACGAGCGCCGGCCCGAAGCGCCGGTCTCGGAGGAGAAGTCCACACCCGGCGAACGCTGGATCTGGGTGACGATGGTGCGCTCGGCGCCGTTGATGACGAACTCGCCGCCGCCGATGCGGATCGGGAAGTAGCCGATGTGCACGTCCTCTTCGAGGACGTCCTTGAAGGTGGGATGGTTCTGCCCGCTGACGCGGATCTTGAGCTTGAGCCCGCGCTGGAAGGTCAGCCCGAGGTCGCGGCACTCGTCGATGTTGTGTTGCGGCTGGGTGAACAGGTAGCCGTGGTAGCTGACCACGATCTGGTCATCGTAGCCGGTTACCGGGAAGAATTCCTGGAAGATGGCTTCCAGTCCCTTGGTCTTGATGCGGGCGTCGGGAGCGGCTTCGGTCTCGAGGAATTCGTCGTAGCTGCGGGATTGCAGGTTGACCAGGCTGGGGACGGGGACGACATCCTTGGTGTTACCGAAAGACCGGATCTGCATGGAACCTCCAGAGGGTGTCAGCGCAAGCCGTGGTCGCAGCGCCCGCAAACCCGGCCAGGCACAGACGTGCGGGCCGGCGAAAGGGGCGCGGATAGTAGCAAGAATCGAGCCGAACGCAAGCGCCCCAGTCGGAACCTCCGACCGGGGCACTTCACTTGAAGACGGCGAGCCGCGGTGTTACCGCCCTCGCCACAAGGCGTTATGCGCCTTCGATCTTGGACTTGGCACCGGCGTCGGTGATCTTTTTGGCCAGCTCGTCGGCAGCCGCCTTCTCGAGGCCATCCTTGACCATCTTGGGCGCGCCCTCGACGAAGGCCTTGGCGTCGGCGAGGCCGAGGCCGAGAATTTCGCGAATGATCTTGATCGCCTGAATCTTCTTGTCCGCCGGGACCTCGACCAGGGAGACCTTGAACACCGTCGGGGCCTCTTCGGCCACGGGGGCGGCGGGGCCATTATTGGCGACCGCCACGGCGGCGGCGCTGACGCCGAATTCCTTCTCCAGCGCGTGGACGAGGTCGGCGAGCTCGAGGACGGTGAGGGTCTTGACCGTGTCGATGATCTGGGACAGCTTGCTGTTGGCGACGGCTTCGCTCATGGCGATGCTCCTTGGGATAACGGTGCTAGCGGATGCGCAGGCTAGCGGTGGGGTGGGCGAAAAGGGTTGGGGTGGGGCGCTCAGGGCGCGACGGGACGGAGCTTCTTCTCGATCTCGCTGATGACGCGCGCGAAGCCGACCAGGGGAGAGGCGAGCAGGTTGACCAGCATGCCGCGCAAGGTGTTCGTGCTTGGCAGGTCGGCGAGGCGGGTGATGCCGGCGGGGTCCAAGGCGAGGCCGTCCATCAGCCCGCCCTTGACCGAGATCTTCTCCTCCTTGCTGAGGTCGGCGAGGACCTTGGCGGTGGCCACCATGTCGGGCGCCAGGATCACGCCGATCGAGCACTTGCCTTCGCACAGCTTGGCCGCCGCGGGCGGCACGCTGCGCTTGATGATCGCGACCTTTGCCACCTTGAGCTTGGCGCCCACGCCGCGCAGATTCTTGCGCAGCTTGAGGCTGTCCGAGCTGTTGAGCTTGGAGGAGTCGACCACGATCAGGGACTGCGCGCCGGCGACCAGGCCCTTGACCTCATTGAGCATCAGTTCGTTGATCATGCTGGGCATGGCTCACGCCTCCTTGGTCGCGTAAGCGACCTTGATGCCAGGACCCATGGTCGACGACACCACGATGTTGCGGACAAACTCGCCACGCACCGATGACGGGCGGTGCTCGGCGACGTGATTGAGGAAGGCGGTGATGTTCTCGGCAAGCTTGCTCTCCTCGAACTTGGCGGTGCCGATGCGCACCTGCAGGTTGCCGGCGGCGTCAGCGCGGTACTCGATCTTGCCGCCCTTGAACTCGCTCACCGCCTTGGCCACATCGTCGGTGACGCTGCCGGCCTTGGGCGAGGGCATCAGGCCGCGCGGGCCGAGCACCTTGCCGAGCTTGCCGACCGAGCGCATCATCTTCGGGGTCGAGATGGCGATGTCGAAGTCCATGAAGCCGCCGCTGACCTCAGCGACCAGGTCGTCGCCGCCGGCCTTGACCGCACCCGCGGCGAGGGCGGCATTGAGCTTGTCGCCATCATCGACGAACACGAGGACGCGCACGTCGCGCCCGGTGCCGTGCGGCAGCGAGAAGCTGCCGCGGAAGGTCTGGTCGGCCTTCTTGGTGTCGAGATTGAGGTGGATGGCCAGTTCGATCGACTCGTTGAACTTGGCCTTGGCCAGCTTCACCACCAGCCCGACCGCGGCGGTGACCGGGTGCGGGGCTTTGAGGTCGACGCCGGCGCTCTCGATGAGGGCGCGGTAGCGCTTGCTGCGGATGGGCATGCTGAGGTCCTTCTGGTGGTCTGCGACCCGGCCCTGGCGGCCGGCGTCTCCCACGAACTGAAGTGAACGGGAAGAGAGTGAAAGAGCGCTAGCCTTCGACAACGACACCCATCGAACGCGCGGTGCCGGCGACCGTCTTCATCGCCGCTTCCAGCGAGGCCGCCGTCATCTCGGCGATCTTCTTCTGGGCGATATCCTTGACCTGGGCCTTGGTGATCTTGCCGGCATCCATGGCGTTGGGCGTGCCCGAGCCCTTCTCGATCTTCGCCGCCTTGCGGATCTGCGCCGACACCGGCGGTTGCTTGAGCACGAAGGAGAAGGTCTTGTCCTTGTAGACGCTGATCACCACCGGGATGGTCTCGCCCTTCATCGCTGCCGTGGCATCGTTGAACTGCTTGACGAAGGCGCCGATGTTGACGCCCTTGGCGCCGAGCGCGGGACCGACCGGGGGCGCCGGGGTGGCGCCGCCGCCGGGGATCACCAGCTTGATCTCGCCGACGATTTCTTTGACCTTGGCCATTGTTGCGACTCGATTTGGGATGCAGGACGAGGTGAATAAAAGCGGGGGGCGCAGATTATGTGCCCGACTTCGAAATTGGAAGGGGAAACTTGCCGGCGGGGTGCCGGGACGGTTAGATCGCCGGTTCCGCCTGCCAGACTTCGAGCCAGACCGGGGTCTGGCGCCCGAACACGGTGATCATCACCCGCACCTCGCCCTTCTGCGCGTTGATTTCCGCCACCACCCCCTCCATGCCGGCGAAGGTGCCCTCCTTGACCTTGACCCGGTCCTCGAGGTTGAACGGGATCTGCACCAGCGCTTGGCGCTGCTCGTCGGGCGACTGCGCGTGGGCGATCTTCTGGATCCGCTCGGCCTCGTCGTTGGTGAGGGGATCGGGATTGCGCGGATCGGCGCCCAGGAAGCCGGTGACGCCATCGACATCATTGATGACGTCGAGCACGTTGGTCTTGACCTCCATCTCGATGTAGATGTAGCCCGGGTAGAGCTTGCGCTCCGAGGAGACCTTCTTGCCGCGTTTGACCTCGGTCACGCGCTCAGCCGGGATCAGCATCTCGCCGACATGGGCGTCGAGCTTGCGGCCCTTGAGTTGGGCGTGGATGAGCTCCTTGATCGCGCTCTCGCGACCCGACACCGCCTTGATCACATACCATCGCTTCGCCATGCGCGCCTCTGTCTATTCGGTTAAGATTGGTGGGCCGCCGGAATCAGCGGGTGCCGGAGATCGTGTCGTAGAGCCAGGGCCACCACAGGTGGATGAAATGGAAGTTGATGTAATCGACGCCCATGATGAGGAAGGCCATGATGGTGATGGCGACGGCGATGATCAGGGTGCTGCGCACCAGCCCGCCGCCCTTTGGCCAGTCGACCTTGGTCATCTCCATCTCGACTTCGATCAGGAAGTCGACCGCCTTGGGATGGAAGCCGGCAGCGATCAGGCCCCCGACCAGTGCGCCCAAGCTGAGCACCGAGAACAGCACCCCGAGGATCTGCTGTTTGAGCTGGCTGGTGGTGTCACCGGCGCCGAAATTCGCATACACCCCGTTCCAGCCGAGGTCGGCGACCACCAGCAGGGTGAGGAGAAAGCAAACGGTGCGGATCACCCGCCCTTGAGGCCATTTATACATGATTCATCCAGGAATGTGGCACGGGAGGAGGGATTTGAACCCCCGACCGGCGGATTTGGAATCCGCTGCTCTACCAGCTGAGCTACCCCCGTATACGGCTGAAAGGTCCGCGTCGGCATGCTCAACCGTCTGCCCGCCGCCGGGGGCCGCATCCGCGCGGTCGGATGCGGCTCCGGCGACCGGTCGCGCGCAAGGCTACTTGCGCTTCTTCTCTTTGTGCAGGGTGTGCTTGCGCAGGCGCGGATTGTACTTCTTCAGCTCCAGCTTCTCGCTGGTCTTGGACCGGCTGGTATAGTAGTTGATGTCGCCGGTCTCGGAGCAGACCAGCATGATGTGTTCGCGCTTATCCTTGGCCATTGGCTACCTCATTCAGGGGAGCGCCCCGGTACAGGCTGGTTGTGGCCTGGTGCCGGGGGGTCCCATCGGCGTTCAAATGGTCCGACCGCCGGAGCGGCGGTCGGACGCACTGCGGATCACTCGAGAATCTTGGTCACCACGCCCGAACCGACGGTGTGGCCGCCCTCGCGGATGGCGAAGCGC